>NZ_JBSFMM010000074.1:0-48493 GCF_053599555.1 Streptomyces sp. NPDC000941 | reverse complement strand
CCCGGGCGGCGCGCACCGCTGGGCTGACCGGCTCGCCACCGCGCGGCAGCAGCTGCGGCGGAGCGCAGCGGAGCCTGTTCTGAGCTCAGCCGCCTGCCGGGCTGAGGACGGGGACGCCGGGCCGGCCGCCCCCTTCCCTCCCGCTGCCGCCGCTTTGGACCCGGAGGGTCCGAGACGAAACCCGCACCCGCCCGAACCGAATGCCGCGAGACGGCGCATAGGCCACGTACGGGCGCGGGCCGCTACACCGTGCGGATCTGCGCGGACAACTGGGGCGGTCCGCCGCGCAGGCGAGTTAGCCGACTACAAACGTGGCGCCGGGTGCGGCGTAGTCGACGGGGCCGGTGAAACGGGCCGAGGCCCGGGCCACCGCCTGCTGCGGGGTGAGGAAGCGGCCGACATGCGTGACGATCAACCGTCCCGCCCCGGCCGCGCGGGCGGTGTCGCCCGTGTCTTCGGGCGTGTGGTGGACCTGTTCCCCCGAACTCGGCCGTTCCGCGCTCTCGGCCTCGCACAGCAGCACATCGCACCCCTCGGCCAGGCTGGTGAGGCTGGGGCACGGGGCGGTGTCCCCGGAGTAGACCAGCGACCTGCCGTCGGCCTCGGCGCGCAGGGCGAAGGCCGGGATGCCGTGCGCCACCGCGCGGCTGGTGAGGGTGAGCGCGCCGACGCGCACCTGGTGTCCGTCGTGCAGTTCGTCGATGGCGAAGGCGGACTCGACCGGGCTGCGCTCTGAGGTGTTGGTGAGGAAGTGCGCGAGCCGGTCGGCGATACCCGGCGGGCCGTACAGGGGGATGGGCGCGGCGAGCTGGATGTCCGCGAAGAGCGCGCCGTAGTAGGCGGTGAGCAGGTCCGCGCTGTGGTCGGCGTGCAGATGCGAGATCCAGATCGCGTCCAGCTCGTCGAGCCGGACATGTCGTTGCAGCGGGGACAGCGTCCCGGTGCCCGCGTCCACCCATATGCGGGTGTCGCCACTGGTTACGAGGTAGCCGGAGCAGGGGTTGTCGGTGCTGGGGTAGGGCGTGGCGCACCCCAGGACGGTGAGACGCAGTTTTGCGGACATGGTTACGCCTTGTCGAGATGGTCGAGGTGGCCCGCCTTGGCGCTGCGTATGAAGGCGCGCAGGGCGTCGGGGGTGGTGGTGAGGATGGTGTCGGGGGCGTCGCTCTCGCGGAGCCGGATGGTGGCGTCGTCGGTCGAGGATATATAGAGGCAGGCGTTGCCTTCAGAGCTGTACGAGGACTTCCGCCAGCAGCGTGTGCGCATGCGTTCCCTCCCAGGTGTCGTATGCGATGCCGCGCATCAGCCCGATCAGCGCATGTCGTGACCAGGGTGCTTGTGGTCGTACTCGCTTCGGGCTTCGGCGATGACGGATCGGTGGGCCAGGGACCACTCGGCGAGCGCCCTGATCAGGTGGGTGAGGCTCGCGCCGGTTTCGGTGAGGCGGTAGTCGACCTGGGCCGGGACCGTGGGGTACACGGTGCGCAGGACGAGCCCGTCGCGCTCCAGTCTGCGCACCGTGAGGGTCAGCATGCGCTGGGAGATGCCGTCGATCGCGCGTTGCAGTTCTCGGAAGCGCCGTGGCCCGCCGGCGAGCTCGACGATGACGAGGACCGACCACTTGTCGCCGACCCGGTCCAGCACATCCCGGATGCCGCAGTCGGGGTGGTCCTTCTGGCCGCAGGGGCTGAGTTCGGCGGGCCCAGCGGTTACACCGGTGTGCGTGAGTGACATCGAAGTGCCTTCTTGTGGCCGATTTGCGGGCGGGTCAGGATCCGATCGTAGTTACTGACGAGAACCACGAAGGAGGCTTCGGCCCCATGATCTTGGTGACCGGCGCGAGCGGAAACCTCGGCTCACTCACCCTCGCGGCGCTGCGTGCCCGCCGTGTGGAGGCGATCGGCGGCAGCCGTACGCCCGGCGAAGGAGTACGGCTCCTCGACTTCGACCAGCCGTCCGGTATCGGCCTGACCGGTGTCTCGACGCTCGTGCTGGTCTCCGCGGGCTACGCGGAGGACGATCAGGTGATCCCTCGGCATGCGGCGGTGCTTGACGCCGCCGCCCGCGACGGCGTCAAGCACGTCATCTACACGAGCGTGACCGGCGCCGGCGACCACCTCGGCTTCGCGTTGGCGCATCGCGCGACGGAACGACTGGTCAAAGAGAGCGGCCTGAGGTGGACGATCCTGCGCAACGGCCTGTACGCCGAGCTCTTCGGTGCCCTCTTGATATGGAACGGCGATGCGGTGGAGTCCGCGTTCGGTGAGGGCGCGCTGTCCGCCGTGGCGCGTGAGGACCTGGCCGACGTGGCGGCGATCGTCGCGGGCGATCCGGAGCGACACGGTGAGCGCGTCTACGACCTCGTCGGCGCGCCGATCACGGCGCCCGCTGTCGCCGATGGCCTTGGAGTCGCCCACCACACCATCGGATTGGGCGAATACCGGCGCAGGCTCCTGGAGGCCCCTGGACTGTTGCCGTTCCAGCCGCCGATGCTCTCCTCGATCGCCACCAGCATCCGCCACGGCTTCCTGGGCAACACCGGTACGGATCTTCAAGACCTGCTCGACCGCCCTGCGCGCGACCCACTCGCCGTTGCTGTCGCCGCCGCGGCGGCGGCGCGCCCGGGTCCGAGCTGAACGGCGCGGCTCACCGCCGCGGCCCGTGACGCGGCGCGCCGTCTAATCGCGTTCGAGAGCGGTGCAGATACAGACGTTATTGCCCTCTGGATCGGCGAGCACGGTGAACGACGGGGCCTGGGAATCGTCGACCAAGGTGCCACCCGCGGCGACGGCGGCCGCGATGCGCTCGTCCGCCACCTCGGGGGCCAGCCACAGATCCATGTGCCAGCGTTGGCGTGGGGTCGGGTGCCTGTCGGTCTGCTCAGCACGGTGTGGGTGGCGTCTCCTGTCAGCAACGCCGCCCAGAAGGGGCCCGCTGCCGAATCGTCGGCGGTGTCGAGGGCGAGCTCAAGCTGTGCCACCTCGCCGGGGACGGCAGTCAGGTCGAACTCGCGGGCAAGCCCGGTGATGACGCCGGCCAGTTCAAGGTCCTGGCGGTAACCCTCCGGGCGCCGGCCTCGTCGACGCTGAACAGGGTCACGTCGATGACTCCGCGCCCCAGCCTGATCTCCGGTACGTCGTAGCGGGCGGCGGCTGCCGCCCGCGCGACCGCTGCCACGAACGCGGCTCCGGCCACGGCGTCCGTGGCGCGGTAGCGAGCAGCGAGAGGCTGAGCGAGCTTGCGCCAGTCGGCCAGGCCGCCGGCGATCTCTGCGAGGATCTCAGCGTTGCTGATCGTATCCATGATCCTCATGCTGCCAGTCATGGCGGCACACAGCACCGGAAACGCCATGTGCCGCCAAGCGGCTACGTCTTGTCGCCGCTGTGAGAACTACGCGCGCGCCGCGACAGCAGCACCACCGCCGAGACCGCGCCCAGGACGACGACCGCGATGCCGCCGAGCAGCGCGTTGGCCATGCCGCTGTTGAACGCCTCGCGGGCCGCGTCGGCCAGCCGGGCTCCGGTCCGGCCGTCCAGTTCGGCGGCGGTGCGCAGCGCGCCGGCCAGCGAGTCGCGGGTCGCGTCCGCCGCCTCGGTCGGCAGGCCGTGGGTCGTATCGGCGACGTCGGAACGGTAGGTGGTGTTGAAGACGCTGCCGAGGACGGCGATGCCGAGGACTCCGCCCAGTTCGCGGGTGAGGTCGTTGAGCGCGGAGGCGACGCCCTGCTTCTCGGGTGGCAGTGCGGCGACGATGGCCTCGGTGGCGGGGGTCGCGGCGAAGGCGATGCCCGCGCCGAGGAGGGTGGTGCTGGCGAGGAAGGGCCAGAGGCCGCCGCCGTCGACCGTGGCGGCCAGGACGCCGAGGCCGGCGGCGATCAGGGCCATGCCCACCCCCATCACGGCGCGCATGCCGTACCGCTTGGCGAATCCGGGGGCGACGGGGGAGAACAGGATCGCGCCGAGGGCCATGGAGACGAGGGCGAGCCCGGAGCGTATCGGGGAGTAGCCGAGGATCTGCTGCAGATACTGCAGGCCGAGGAAGAAGAAGCCGAACATGGCGATCGACTCGGCCGTGATGATGAGCGAGCCCGCCGAGACACCCGGCAGCCGGAAGACCCGTACGTCCAGCAGCGGGTGCGCGGTCCGCAGCTCCCAGCCGACGAAGGCCGCGAGCCCGACGGCGCCCAGGGCGAAGCCCGTGATCACCGTGGCGTCGGACCAGCCGAGCTCCGGGCCCTCCACGATGCCGAAGACCAGCGCCCCGATGCCGACCACCGACAGCAGGGCGCCCACGACATCGAGCCGCGACGACTCCGACTGCTTCGAGGCCGGGGCGATCGCGGCGGCGACGACGAGGGCGAGGGCGGCGAGCAGGGCGTTGGTCAGGAACACCGAGCGCCAGGAGTACGCCTCCAGGAGACCCCCGGCCAGCAGTACGGCGAGCAGACCGGATCCGAAGCTGACGCCGGACCAGATGCCGACGGCGCGGCCGCGCTCCTCGGGCGGGAAGACATGGGTGATGATCGACAGGGTCATCGGCATGACCAGGGCCGCGCCCACGCCCGCCAGGCCGCGCAGGCCGATCACCAGCGTCACATCGTCGGTCCAGACGACGGCGCCCGAGGACAGCGCGAAGAGGGCGAGCCCCGCGAGCAGGACGCCCTTGCGGCCGTAGCGGTCGCCGAGGGCGCCGCCCAGGAGCAGCAGACCGGCGAAGGCCACACCGTACGCGTTCATGATCCATTGCAGCTCGGACTCGGTGGCCCGCAGATCGCGGGCCATGTCGGGCACGGCCACCAGGAGTGAGGCGAGCATCCCGACCACGACGGCCAGGGCCAGGCACATCACCGTCAGGACGGCCGTCCGTTGGGCGGCGCCGGGGCGTGGCGGTGCGACGGGCGGGGCCGTGGACTGCTGCATGGCGATCACTCCGTTTAAGCGAGCGTTTCAATCGACTGTTTCAAGCGAACGTTTAAAGTGGAGCATGGACCGCTTGCTTGAATCAAGCGCTCGTTTTACTTTGGTGTCGATGAATGAGCCTCAGCCCGCCCCGACCCGGGACCGCCTCCTCGACGCCGCCGAGCGGCTTTTCGGCGAGCACGGCTTCGCCGCCACCTCGCTGCGCACGGTGACGGTCGCGGCCGAGGCCAATGTGGCCGCGGTCAACTACCACTTCGGGTCCAAGGAGGGGCTGCTGCGCGCGGTCGTCGAGCGCGCCATGGCCGCGGTCAACGGCGAGCGCCTGCGCCTGCTGGAGGAGTTGCGCGCCTCGGGCGATCGGCAGCCCACCGTGGAGGAGTTGGTGCGCGCCTTCGTCATGACGGGCGCGCGGCTCGTGGAGCGGAGCGGGGAGCGGGGTGTGTCGGTCGCGCGGTTCCTGGGTCAGGTGATGTCCGAGCCCGACCCCGCGATCCGGCGCCTCTTCGCCACGGAGGTCGGCCCGGCGGAGGGCCAGTACCTCGATGCGCTGCGGGCGGCGCTGCCTCAACTACCGGCGGCCGAAGTCGCGTTCCGCTTCCGGGCCATGGTCGGGCTGCTGGGCCTGTACCAGTCGAGTGCCCTCGGCGATCTCCACCCGGGCGGCGCCGCCGAGGACGTGGCGCCGGGGGATGACGACGCCGGGCGGCTGGTCACCTTCCTGACCGCGGCCTTCCAGGCGCCGCCCGGCTGAGGCTGGTGCGTACGCATACGAACGGGCCGTCGCCTCCCCGGTGCGGGAAGGCGACGGCCCGTCGGTGCGAAGGAGCCGAGGCGTCAGTGGCCGCCGGGGGCGCCCGCCGTGGCCGGGGGCAGCTCGGTCTTGACACCCGGTTTGCCCGAGTCCGCCTGGTAGTCGGCGGGGGAGGTCTCGTCGATTCCGTCCGGGGCCTTGAGGGCGCGTAGGACGAAGGTGAGGACGACCACCACGACGACGTTGAGCACAAAGGCGGTGAAGCCGATGTAGCCGATCTCGCCGATACCGGGGATCTCGGCGGTGTTGCCGAAGTGCTTCTGGCCGGCGGCAGCGGCCGGGGTGTCCCACGCCTTCCAGGTGCCGTAGATCATGCCGACCGCCCAGCCGCCCAGCAGCGCCCAGCGGTGGAACCAACGGGTGAACAGGCCGCCGACCAGGGCCGGGAAGGTCTGGAGGATCCAGACGCCGCCCAGCAGTTGGAAGTTGATCGCGACCGTCTTGTCCATGCCGAGGACGAAGACCAGCGCGCCGACCTTGACCAGCAGCGAGACCAGCTTGGAGACCTTGGTCTCCTGCTCGGGCGTGGCGTCCGGCTTCAGGAAGTCCTTGTAGATGTTGCGGGTGAACAGGTTCGCCGCCGCGATGGACATGATGGCCGCCGGGACCAGGGCGCCGATGCCGATGGCGGCGAAGGCGACGCCGGTGAACCAGTCCGGGAACATGTCCTCGAACAGCTGCGGGATGGCGAGCTGGTTGTTGCCGTTCACGTCCACGCCCGCCGCGATCGCCATGAAGCCGAGCAGCGCCAGCAGGCCCAGCATCAGGGAGTACAGCGGCAGGATCGTGGTGTTGCGGCGGATCACCTCGCGGCTGCGGCTGGAGAGCGTCGCGGTGATCGAGTGCGGATACATGAACAGGGCGAGCGCCGAGCCGATGGCCAAGGTGGCGTAGGCCCACTGCGCCTTCTCACCACTGGCCAGGGCGCCGCGTGGCGCCCCGGTCTTCGGGTTCGGTTCGGAGAACCAGTGGCCCGCCTTGGCGAAGATGTCGTCGAAGCCGCCCAGCTTGATCGGGATGTAGATGATCGCCACCGCGATGACGATGTAGATCAGCGCGTCCTTGACGAAGGCGATGAGCGCGGGGGCGCGCAGACCCGAGGAGTAGGTGTACGCGGCGAGCACGCCGAAGGCGATCAGCAGCGGCAGGTCCTTGATGAACCAGTTGGTGTTCTCACCGCCGCCGACGCCCATCACGTCCAGCACGGCCTGGATGCCGACGAGCTGGAGGGCGATGTACGGCATGGTGGCGAGGATGCCGGTGACCGCGACGGCCAGCGACAGGCCCTTGGAGCCGAACCGGCCGCGGACGAAGTCCGAGGTGGTGACGTACCCGTGCTTATGGGACACCGACCACAGCTTGGGCAGGAAGAGGAAGATCAGCGGGTAGACCAGGATGGTGTACGGCACGGCGAAGAAGCCGGACGCGCCCGCCGCGTAGATGGCCGCCGGGACGGCGACGAAGGTGTACGCGGTGTAGAGGTCGCCGCCGAGCAGGAACCAGGTGACCCAGGTGCCGAAGCTGCGGCCGCCCAGACCCCACTCGTCGAGGTTGTTGGCGTTCTCGGCCCGCCGCCAGCGCGCGGCCATGAAGCCCATGACCGTGACGGCCACGAAGAAGAAGATGAAGACGGCGAGTGCGACGCCGTTGACGTCCTTCATTCCGCCGCACCTCCCTTCTGTGCCTGCTCCGCCGCGCGCAGCGTCCGCTTCTCACGGCGGACCAGGATGTACGCGACCGTCGTCAGCAGGGCCGACACGGGCACCCAGAGCATCTGGTACCAGTAGAAGAAGGGGATGCCGATGAAGGTGGGGTCGATCTTGGCGTACGAGCCGACCCACAGCATTCCCACGAAGGGGGCGATCAGGCACAGACCGGCGACGACGCGCGAGGGCGTGACGACCGGTCTCCTGCCTTGCGTACCGGATGTTCCTGACATTGGCGGCTGCTCCGTCCCGCGGCTGAGCACCTGCGTAAGAGACTGATCGTTTGCTTAATGCGCAGGAAATCTAAGCCAGGGGTCAGGCGGACGTCACTACCCGTCCGTATATCGGTATGGGAAAGATAAGGACGTCGGCCGTGGCCCGGGTGGCGTGGGCGGAGCCGTCAGGCGTCGTGCCGGCGGCGTGGGCTCAGCCGTTCGGGCGCTGTAGCCGGGCCACGAACTTGTAGCGGTCCCCGCGGTAGACCGACCGCACCCACTCCACCGGCTCGCCCGCCGCGTCCAGCGAGTGGCGCGAGAGCATCAGCATCGGCAGCCCGACGTCCGTGCCCAGCAGCCCCGCCTCGCGCGGGGTGGCCAGCGAGGTCTCGATGGTCTCCTCGGCCTCGGCGAGGTGGACGTCGTACACCTCGGCCAGGGCCGTGTAGAGGGAGGAGTACTTGACCAGGCTGCGGCGCAGCGCGGGGAAGCGCTTCGCCGACAGGTGGGTGGTCTCGATGGCCATGGGTTCGCCGCTGGCCAGCCGCAGCCGTTCGATGCGCAGCACCCGGCCGCCGGCCGTTATGTCCAGGAGCCCGGCGAGCCGGTCGTCGGCCGTGACGTAGCCGATGTCCAGGAGCTGGGAGGTGGGTTCCAGGCCCTGGGCCTTCATGTCCTCGGTGTACGAGGTCAGCTGGAGCGCCTGGGAGACCTTGGGCTTGGCCACGAAGGTGCCCTTGCCCTGGATCCGCTCCAGCCGTCCCTCGACGACCAGTTCCTGGAGCGCCTGCCGCACGGTGGTGCGGGAGGTGTCGAACTCGGAGGCGAGGGTGCGCTCGGGAGGGACCGGGGTGCCGGGTGGCAGGGTCTCGGTGATCTCCAGCAAGTGCCGCTTGAGGCGGTAGTACTTGGGCACGCGCGCGGTGCGGGTCCCGCCGGCGGTGTTCCCGGTGCCGGTCCCGGTGCTGGCCCCGGCGTTGTTTCCGGCGCTGCTGCCGGAGCCGTGGGCGGAGCGGATGCCGCCCTCGGCTGTGGCTGTCGTGGCTGTGGTGGCTGTCGTCCCCGTCGCGGCCGCCGCCGTTGCCCCCTCGGTCTCCATCGCGCGCCTTTCCGACCCCTGGTCTGCTGCCGTCACCGGCTCCTCCGTTTTCAGCGGCTCACATCGTGGCACGGCCTCGGCCGTAAGCGGCTGCTCAGCCCGTATGTCGTCAGGTGTCGGTCCGGTAACGGAGCCGATGGCGGCTCTTGGACACCCTTGACACCCCAAAAGGTCTAGGCCAAGCTGCGGGCACTGGTCTAAACCATTAAACCTGTCTTCCGGTCCTTTGGGGAGTGTGCTGTGAAGCGTGGGCTGATAGCGGCGACGGGCGTCGCGGCAATGCTGGTGACCGTCGCGGCCTGCGGGTCCGGCGATGACGACGAGAAGACCGGAGCGGACGGCTTCAAGGGCGAGACGCTCACCGTATGGGCGATGGACGGGTCCACCCCAGACGGCTGGACGAAGGACGTCAAGGCGGCGTTTGAGAAGAAGACGGGTGCCAAGCTGAAGCTGGAGGTCCAGCAGTGGAACGGCATTCAGCAGAAGGTGACCACCGCGCTCTCCGAGTCCGATCCGCCGGACGTGATCGAGATCGGCAATACCCAGACCCCGGCGTACGCCCAGACCGGCGGCCTCGCCGAGCTGACCGACCTGAAGGAGTCGGTCGGCGCTGACTGGGCCGACTCCCTCAACAAGTCCGCGGTCTACGAAGGCAAGCAGTACGCCGCCCCGTGGTACGCGGCCAACCGCGTGGTGCTCTACAACAAGAAGGTCTGGGCGGAGGCCGGGATCAAGGCCACCCCCAAGACCCGGACCGAGTTCTTCCAGGATCTCAACGCGATCCAGAAGAAGACGGACGCCGAGCCGATCTATCTGCCGGGCCAGAACTGGTACTTCTTCGACGGGCTGACCATCGGTACCGGTGCCGACCTCGTCAAGAAGGAAGGCGAGAAGTGGGTTTCCAACCTCGCCGACCCCAAGGTCGCCAAGGCCATGGACATCTACAAGCAGTACCAGTCCTTCAGCAAGGCCCCCAAGGACAAGGACGAGGCCACCCCGCAGCAGGCCGAGGTCTTCGCCAAGGGCAAGACGGGCGCCTTCATCGGGATGGGCTGGGAGGCGGCGACCGCGATCAAGGCCAACCCGAAGATCGAGAAGGACATCGGCTACTTCACCATCCCGGGGGAGACCGCCGACAAGCCGGAGGGCGTCTTCCTCGGCGGCTCCAACCTGGCGGTCGCGGCGGGCAGCAAGAAGCAGGAACTCGCAAAGGAGTTTCTGAAGATCGCGCTGTCGGACACCTATGAGGGACAGCTGGCCAAGGAAGGCGGCGTGATCCCCAACAAGGAGTCGCTGCAGTCCCAGCTCAAGGGCAACGCCGCGGCCGAGGCGGCGGCGCCCGCCGTCGCGGGCGGCGGCACCACCCCGCTGATCCCCGAGTGGGCCCCGGTGGAGAACGCCCCGAACCCGGTCAAGGCCTATATGACCGCCGTGCTGAACGGTAAGTCCCCGACGGACGCGGCCAAGTCGGTCGAAGACGAGATGAACAAGCGCCTCAGCCAGGAGCAGTAACAGCGATGGCTGTAGCGACCACACGTAAGGACCCCGGCCGCCCCGCGGCGGCCGGGGTCCCCGGGCGCGGGGCGCCGCCGGGCCGTACGGGTACGGGTAGGGGTACGGGCCGCGGGGCGCCCCCGGGGCGCGGCCGGCTCATCGGCACCGCGCCCTATCTGCTGCTTCTTCCCGCGCTGGCCGCCACCGTGGTGCTGCTGGGCTGGCCGCTGGTGAAGAACGGCATGCTGTCGTTCCAGAACCTCAATATGCGGCAGCTGATCCAGCACCTCACCGAGTGGAACGGCGTCGACAACTACCGCGAGGCGCTGACCAGCGAGGACTTCTGGCGGGTCACGGTCAGGTCGGTGGTCTTCACCTCCGTCAACGTCGTGCTGATCATGCTGCTCGGCACGCTGGTCGGGCTGCTGCTGGCCCGGCTCGGGACGAAGATGCGGCTGCTGCTGTCGACCGGTCTCGTACTGGCCTGGGCCATGCCGCCGATCGCGGCGACCACCGTCTACCAGTGGCTGTTCGCCTCCCGCTTCGGGGTGGTCAACTGGGTCCTGGACAAGCTCGGCTGGCACTCGATGGCCGACTACAACTGGACCGGCAGCCAGTTCTCGACCTTCTTCGTCATCACCCTCCTGATCGTCTGGCAGTCGATCCCCTTCGTGGCGATCAACCTCTACGCGGCGACCACGACGATCCCCAAGGAGCTGTACGAGGCGGCCTCGCTGGACGGCGCCGGGGCCTGGCGCTCCTTCACCTCGGTGACCCTGCCCTTCCTGAGGCCGTTCCTCCTCGCGACGGTCTTCCTGGAGGTGATCTGGGTCTTCAAGGCGTTCCCGCAGGTCTTCGCGATCAACGAGGGCGGCCCTGACCGGCTCACCGAGACCCTTCCCGTCTACGCGTTCATCGAGGGCGTGGGCAATCAGCACTACGGTATGGGCGCGGCGATCTCGCTGCTGACCATCGTGATCCTGCTGGCCCTGACCTCCTACTACCTTCGGATCGTGCTCAAACAAGAGAAGGATGAGGGGGACGAGCTGTGAAACGCTCGGCGGCCGGGCGGCTGTGGCCCAATGCGACGGCGATCGTCCTCTTCGTCGCCTTCGTGTTCCCCGTCTACTGGATGTTCAGCACGGCCTTCAAGCCGACCTCGGACATCATCTCCGAGGACCCGGTGTGGTTCCCGACCAACGCCACCTTCGAGCACTTCAAGACGGCGACGAACGCGGAGAACTTCTGGACCCTGGTACGGAACTCCCTGACCGTCACCGTCTCGGCGGTGGCGTTCTCCCTGGTGCTCGCGCTCCTCGCGTCCTTCGCCCTCGCCCGGATGCGGTTCAAGGGCCGTCGCGGCTTCCTGGTGACGTTCATGATCGCCCAGATGGCGCCCTGGGAAGTCATGGTGATCGCGATCTACATGATCATCCGCGATGGCGAGATGCTGAACAGCCTGGTCCCGCTGACCCTCTTCTACATGGTCATGGTGCTGCCCTTCACCATCCTCACCCTGCGCTCCTACGTCGCCGCCGTGCCCAAGGAGCTGGAGGAGTCCGCGATGGTCGACGGCTGCACCCGGCCGCAGGCGTTCATCCGGGTGATCTTCCCGCTGCTGGCGCCCGGACTGATGGCCACCTCGCTGTTCGGCTTCATCACGGCCTGGAACGAGTTCCCGCTCGTACTCATCCTGAACAAGGATCCCGAGGCCCAGACGCTGCCGCTGTGGCTGTCCAAGTTCCAGACGAACTTCGGCGACGACTGGGGCGCCACCATGGCGGCCGCCTCGCTCTTCGCCATTCCCATCCTGCTTCTCTTCCTGTTCCTGCAACGCAAGGCGGTCGGTGGTCTCACTTCCGGCGCTGTGAAGGGATGATCTTTCTCCATGACGACCCTCGCACGCGGCCTGGACACCCTCACCAGGGACGCCCTGGCGGTTCTGCAACCCGGCTTCTCCGGCACCACGGCCCCCGACTGGGTGCTGCGGCGGCTCGGTGAAGGACTCGGCTCCGTCGGCATCTTCGGCCGCAACATCAACTCGTCCGAGCAACTCGCCGCCCTCACCGCCCAGCTGCGGGCCGAGCGCGACGACCTGCTCGTCGCCATCGACGAAGAGGGCGGCGACGTCACCCGGCTCGAGGTGCGGACCGGCTCCTCCTTCCCCGGCAATCTGGCGCTGGGCGCCGTCGACGACACCGCCCTGACCCAGGCCGTGGCCCGCGAGATGGGCCGCCGGCTCGCCGCCTGCGGGGTCAACCTCGACTGGGCACCGTCCGCCGACGTCAACTCCAACCCCGACAACCCGGTCATCGGCGTACGCGCCTTCGGCGCCGACCCGCAGCTCGTGGCCCGCCACACCGCCGCGTACATCCGGGGCCTCCAGGGCGCCGGGGTCGCCGCCTGCACCAAGCACTTCCCCGGGCACGGCGACACCGCCGTCGACTCCCACCACGCCATGCCGCGCATCGACGCCGACCTCGACACCCTCACCGCCCGCGAACTGATCCCCTTCCGGGCCGCCGTGGCCGCCGGTACCAAGGCCGTGATGAGCGCCCACATCCTGGTGCCCGCGCTCGACTCCGCCCTGCCCGCCACTCTCAGCCCGGCCGCGCTGCACGGCCTGCTGCGCGCCCCCGTCAGCGAGGGCGGCCTCGGCTTCGAAGGGCTCATCGTCACCGACGGCATGGAGATGCAGGCCATCTCCGCCGCGTACGGCATCGAGCGCGGCAGCGTGCTCGCCATCGCCGCGGGCGCCGACGCGATCTGCGTCGGCGGCGGACTCAGCGACGAGGACACCGTGGTACGGCTGCGCGACGCGCTGGTGGCCGCGGTACGGGCCGGGGAACTGCCCGAGGCGCGGCTCGCCGACGCCGCGGCCCGGGTGCGCGCCCTCGGAGACTGGGCGCGACAGGCCGGAGGGCCGGGCGCGGCGGAGGGGATCGCGCCCGCCCCCGAGGCGGGGCTGCGCGCCGCCCGCCGGGCGCTGCGCGTCACCCCGGGCGAGCAGCCGTACGAGCCGCCGACCGGGCCCGCGTTCGTCGCCGCCTTCACCCCCATGGCCAATATCGCCGTCGGCGACGAGACCCCCTGGGGCGTCGCCGCCGAACTGGCCCGGCTGCTGCCCGGCACCGGCACCGCCACCTATGGCCAGCGTGACATCGAGGGGGCTGCGGACGGTGTGACCGGCGGTGTGCCCGCCTTGATCGCAAATGTACTCGGGAAGGCGGCTGACCGTAGGATCGTCGCAGTGGTACGCGATGTCCACCGCCACCCCTGGATGGCCGATGCCCTGGACACCCTGCTCGCCGCCCGGCCGGACACGGTCGTCGTCGAGATGGGCGTGCCCCAGGCGCCGCCGACCGGGGCGCTGCACATCGCGACTCACGGCGCCGCCCGGGTCTGTGGGCTGGCCGCCGCGGAGGTCATCACCGGCGGCGTGGCCGGGGGATGACGCCACCACCCGGCTCGGCCCGCACCGCGGGCACAGCACAGCACAGCCAACTGGAGGCACCCAGCATGTCCGCCACGACTCCGGCCCAGCACAGCGACCAGCCGGGCCGGATCATGTCCGGGGAGATGGCCGAGCAGCCCGCGGTGCTGCGCCGGATCCTCGACGAGGGCGCGCCCCGCATCCGCGAGATCGCCGAACGCATCGCCGCGCGCAACCCGCGCTTCGTGCTCCTCACCGCACGGGGCACATCCGACAACGCGGCGCTGTACGCGAAGTATCTGATCGAGGTCCTGCTGGGCAAGCCGTGCGGCCTCACCTCCATGTCCACCACCACCGCGTACGGGGCCGAGCAGGACCTGACCGACGTACTGGTGATCACGGTCAGCCAGTCCGGCGGCTCCCCGGACCTGGTCGCCTCCACCGAGGCGGCCCGCGAGGCCGGCGCGATCACCCTCGCGGTCACCAACAACCCCGACTCCCCGCTGGCCGCCGTCTCCGAGTTCCACATCGACGTCCTGGCCGGCCCGGAGAACGCGCTCCCCGCGACCAAGACCTACACCGCCGAACTGCTCGCCCTCTACCTCTTCGTCGAGGGCCTGCGCGGCGGCGACGGCGCGGCCGCCAAGGTCCTCCCCGAGCTGGCCCAGCAGATCCTGGACCGGGGGGACGAGGTCAAGCAGCTCGCCGGCCGCTACCGCTTCGCCGAGCGCATGGTCATCACCTCCCGCGGCTACGGCTACCCCACGGCCAAGGAGGCCGCGCTGAAGCTGATGGAGACCAGCTACATCCCGGCGCTGTCCTACTCGGGCGCCGATCTGCTGCACGGCCCGCTCGCCATGGTCGACAACATCTCGCCGGTGATCGCGATCGTCACCGACGGCAAGGGCGGCCAGGCGCTCCAGCCGGTCCTGGAGCGGCTGCGCGGCCGCGGCGCGGACCTGGTCGTCATCGGCCCCCAGGCCGAGGTCGACCGGGCCTCGGCGGGCTTCGCGCTGCCCACGGAGGGAGTGGCCGAGGAGGTCCAGCCGATCCTGGAGATCCTGCCGCTGCAGCTGCTCGCGTACGAGGTGACCATCGCCCGGGGCCAGGACCCCGATGCGCCCCGCGCCCTGGCGAAGGTCACGGAGACCAGGTGACCGAGACCAGGTGAGGCTCTGAGACCGCCACCCCCCACCGGCTCCCGCGCTTCCCCGCGAAGCGCGGGAGCCTTGCGTTGGGGGAGTGAAAGAAGGATGTCGGCCGGAGGCCGGCCAGCCGCCCGAAGCCTGGGAGGCCCCCTGGGGCCGAGCAGTGCGAGGGCGGCAGAAAAAGAGGTGACCCGCGGGCCGCGGCGCCAGGGCGGGACCCTCAACCCACCCGGCACCGCAGCCCGGAGTTGCATCGGCCGCAGTCGGCCGACCTGAGGCCCCCGGAGCGGTCAGGGCAGAGCACCCCGTGTGCCTCGATCCACCCTCCTGTGCGGGGAGGGCGGAAGATCGCAGTGCGCCCTATTCTGGACTAGACCACTCTCGCCTGTCCACGGCTCTGCGCGGAAAGGCTGAATCGAACGTCCAGGTAGGCTCACAACGTGCCCTCCATGAACGACCTCGTACGCCAGCACACCGCACTCAGCGACTCCGACCTCGAGTGGCTTCATCTGCTGGTATCGGAGTGGCAGCTGCTCTCCGACCTCTCCTTCGCCGATCTCGTCCTCTGGGTCCCCACCCGCGACGGCACCCGCTACGTATCGGTGGCGCAGATGCGTCCCAACACCGGGCCCACCTCCTACCAGGACGACATGGTCGGCCACCTCGCCCCGCGCGGCCGCCGCCCGATGCTCGACGCCGCCCTCGACGAGGGCCGTATCGTCCGGGAGGGCGACCCCGAGTGGCGGGAGGAGGTCCCGGTCCGGGTCGAGTCCATCCCGGTCCGCCGCGAGGGCCGGGTGCTCGGGGTGATCGCCCGTAACACCAATCTGCTGACCGTACGGACGCCCAGCCGGCTCGAGCTCACCTACCTCCAGAGCGCGTCCGACCTCGCCCAGATGATCGCCGCAGGATCGTTTCCCTTCCCCGAGCAGCAGGTCGACATGGACGCCTCGCCCCGCGCGGGCGACGGCCTGATCCGGCTCGACGCGGACGGCGTCGTCCAGTACGCCAGCCCCAACGCCCTGTCCGCCTACCACCGCCTCGGCCTGGCCGCCGACCTGGTCGGCCACCACCTCGGCCAGACCACCGCCGAACTCGCCCCCGTACGCGGGCCGGTGGACGAGGCGCTGGTCAAGCTGGCGAGCGGCTGGGCGCCGCGCGAGTTCGAGGTGGAGGGCGACGAAGGGGTGATCCAGCTGCGGGCCATCCCGCTCAAGCCCAAGGGCACCCATATCGGTTCGCTCGTCCTGCTCCGGGACGTCACCGAGCTGCGGCGCCGCGAGCGCGAGTTGATCACCAAGGACGCCACCATCCGGGAGATCCACCACCGGGTGAAGAACAACCTCCAGACCGTGGCGGCCCTGCTGCGCCTCCAGGCCCGCCGGATGGACTCCGACCAGGGGAGGGACGCGCTCAACGAGGCGGTACGCAGGGTCGGCTCGATCGCGATCGTGCACGAGACGCTGTCCCAGAATCTGGACGAGCAGGTCGAGTTCGACGAGATCGCCGACCGGGTCCTGGCCATGGTGGCCGAGATATCCCCGGGCAAGGTCACCGGCCATCGCACCGGCCGCTTCGGCATCCTCGAGGCCGAGGTGGCCACCCCGCTGTCCATGGTGCTGACCGAGGTGCTGCAGAACGCGCTGGAACACGGCTTCGGGCCGGGGGAGCTGGGCACCGTCGAGGTGACGGCGGTGCGCTCCGCCCCCGGTGGGGAGGGGCGGCTGCTGGTCACCGTCGAGGACGACGGGCGCGGGCTGCCCGAGGGGTTCGACCCGCAGCGGGCGGGCAACCTCGGCCTGCAGATCGTACGCACGCTGGTGGAGGGGGAGCTGGGCGGGACGTTCGACATGGTGCCCGCGCCCGAGCGCGGCACCCGAGTCGTCCTGGACATCCCGGTACGGGCGGAAAAGCACTGATCCGGTGACCGGGGCAATTCCCGGCCCGATCCCCGGGTGGGGCCGCGTAAGACGGCATGAGACCTTGAGCACACCCACTCACATGGTGAGCATGCCGCTCACATAGTGAGCACGCGGCTCACATGGTGAGCACAGCACTGAGCCCCGGACCGGGAGTGGTCCGGGGCTCAAAGCTCACGTTGCTGTGCGCATCGGGGTTACTGCGCGCTGCGGCTCGGGGGCCACGGGGTGTGGGCGTCAGGCGCTGGCGTTGCGTGCCCGGTTGCGAGCGGCACGGCGCTTCATCGCGCGGCGCTCGTCCTCGCTGAGTCCACCCCAGACGCCGGAGTCCTGGCCGGACTCAAGCGCCCACTGCAGGCACTGCTCCATGACGGGGCAGCGGCGGCAGACGGCCTTGGCTTCCTCGATCTGCAGCAGCGCAGGACCGGTGTTGCCGATGGGGAAGAACAACTCGGGGTCTTCCTCGCGGCAAACGGCGTTGTGACGCCAGTCCATGGCTGCTCCATCTCCTCGTGTTGCATGTGGATTGCTTGTGAATGTGAACGCTTTCACGAACCCCTCGACAAACGTAGGGACGTCAACCAGTTGGGGCTGGTGCGGTCCCGTGGAATGAGGAAGGGGATTCGGGCTCTCAAGGGGGCCTTCTGGAGGCCGTCCCGATCGCCAAGAAGAGATTCGCAAACCTCGGCGGCGGATACAACCCCTTCCGGAAAGTTTTTTTTGATTCCTTGGTGTCGGCTCTGTCACAGCCCTACTTCCGGGGGGTGGAAGCCAGGCTAAACGTTCGACTGAAAGGACTTTTTGCGGTCTCACTCACACAATCACACGCAGTGCACGGCGTACGCCTGTGAACGTCACGCTCGTACGCAGTCCCAGGTGGTCACCGTCCATCTGAAACGGCAGTGGCGCCTGCGATTGCAAGGTGAAGTCCGTCAGGTCGTGCAGAGAGGTCGCGTGCTTGCCGCGGGGCCCTCGGTCGGGGCTGGAGGTCAGCAGCTGGGTCGCGTAGCGGGTGGCCGCCGAGGTGGACAGTTTGGAGAGTCCAAGCACGTCAAGGGCGGTGTCGAAGGAGGCGCGCGGCGTGGCGTAGATCGGGCGGTTGCCCAGGAAGGTCCAGGGGACGGTGTTGCAGATGATGGCCAGCACCAGTTGTTCGATGGGGTCCTCGTCCGGCCGCTTGAGGGTTATGGTCCCCTCCCGGCGGTGCGGATCGCCGAGGAATTGACGCATCACCTGGCGTATGTAAAGCGCATGGGTCGAGCGCTTGCCGCGCTCGCGCTGTTGTTCGACTCGGCCGATCACGCCCGCGTCGAAGCCGAAGCCCGCGCAGAAGGTGAACCAGCGCGCCGGCACCGACTCGTCCGGGGTGCCAGGGGTGCCCCCCGCGAGCCCGAGGCCCACGGTGCGCTCGGTGCCGTCCCGCAACGCGTCCAGCAGGGCGCCGGTGGCCTCCACGACGTCATTGGGCAGGCCGAGGGCGCGGGCGAAGACATTGGTGGAGCCGCCGGGCACGACGGCCAGGCGGGGCAGCCCGTCCGGATCGGGGCCGTGGTGCAGCAGCCCGTTGACCACCTCGTTGACCGTGCCGTCACCGCCGAGGGCGACGACCAGCTCGTGTGTGCCCCCCTCCGCGGCCTGCCGGGCCAGGTCGCGGGCGTGCCCCCGGTACTCCGTGGTCGCCACGTCCAGCTTCAGATCGCTGGCGAGCGCGTGGATCAGGACGTCGCGGGTGCGGGCACTGGTGGTGGTTGCTGCCGGATTGACCACGATGAGCGCGCGCATGCTCAGCAGCCTACCCACTAAGGGTGAATCGACCGCAATCGCGGCCTGGCCCCGGCCCGGGCGGGCGGCGGCTACGCTGCTGGGGTGAGCAGTAAGAAGTCCGCCACCGCCAAGAAGGCCAGGGCCGCGAAGACGGCGAAGCCGACCTCCCAGGCCAAGGGGACCACTCAGGCCAAGGGGACCGGGGGGACCAAGGCCGCCAAGGCCGCCACGGTCACCCCCGCCGACGAGACCCCGTCCGGCCCGCGCCCGACCCGGATCACGGCCGCCGCCATGCTGGCCGCCGCCGAGGCCGTGGTGCTGGTGGGCCTGGGGGTGTACGTACTGGTCATGGGGCTGACCGGGGACCCGGACAGCCCTCAGCAGGCCGAAATGCTCGGCGTGACCGTGCTGGCGCTGGCCGCGCTCCCGCTGGCCGCGGCGCGCGGGCTGTGGCAGCGCCGGCGGTGGAGCCGCGGGCCCGCGATGATCACTCAGCTGATGGCGCTGCCCGTGGCCTGGACGCTGGTGCAGAACGGCGGCGGGCTGATCGCCGTCGGGGTGGCCACCGCCCTCGCGGCGTTCGCCGTCCTGGCACTGCTGATCAACCCGACGGCGACGGAGGCCCTGGGCATCGGCCCGCGCGACGCCTGACCCCTGCTCTCACTCCGCTGCTGCTCTCACTCCTCCACCAGCAACCGCTCCCGCAGCTGGGCGAGGGTGCGGGCCAGCAGCCGTGAGACATGCATCTGGGAGATGCCGACCTCCTGCGCGATCTGCGACTGGGTCATATTGCCGAAGAAGCGCAGCAGCAGGATCTTCTTCTCGCGCGGCGGCAGATCCTCCAGCAGCGGCTTCAGCGACTCGCGGTACTCGACGCCCTCCAGCGCCTCGTCCTCCGCGCCGAGCGTGTCCGCGACCGCCGGGGACTCGTCGTCCGTGTCCGGCACGTCCAGGGACAGCGTGCTGTACGCGTTGGCCGACTCCAGGCCCTCCAGCACCTCCTCCTCGGAGATGCCCAGATGCTCGGCCAGCTCATGGACCGTGGGGGCGCGGCCGTGCCGCCGGGAGAGCTCTGCGGTGGCCGTGGTCAGCGAGAGCCGCAGCTCCTGCAGCCGACGCGGCACCCGCACCGCCCAGCCCTTGTCGCGGAAGTGCCGCTTGATCTCGCCGACGACCGTGGGGGTCGCATACGTCGAGAACTCCACACCGCGGTCCGGGTCGAACCGGTCCACGGACTTGATCAATCCGATGGTGGCGACCTGGGTGAGGTCGTCCAGCGGCTCGCCGCGGTTGCGGAAACGCCGCGCCAGGTGCTCCACCAGCGGCAGATGCATCCGCACGAGCTTGTTGCGCAACTCGGCGCGCTCCGTGGAGCCCTCCGGAAGGCTGCGCAGCTCGACGAACATCGCCCGCGCTCCGCTGCGATCATGCGGATCGGGCTGCTCGCGCCGCTCGTGGTGATGCTGATCCATGTGGTCCGCCCGCTCTGGTCGGTCTCCTGCCGCCTCCGGGTCCGCGGGATGCGGCTGGGCCGGCGGGTGCGGGATGGCCGGGGTACGCACTCCCCGCGATGATGCGGTGCTCACGGAGCCCCCCTTTCCTTCACGGCTGTCCGGGGCCGGCGCCGCGCTCCTTGTACAGGCTGATACTGACCGTGCGGTCTTCGGCGACGGTCGAGTCGACCTTGCCGGCGAGCGCGGAGAGCACTGTCCAGGCGAAGGTGTCGCGCTCGGGGGCGCGCCCGTCGGTGGTCGGAGCCGAGACGGTCACCTGAAGTGCGTCGTCGATCAGGCGGAAGACGCAGCTCAGCACACTGCCGGGCACGGCTTGCTGGAGCAGGATCGCGCACGCCTCGTCGACGGCGATGCGCAGATCCTCGATCTCGTCGAGGGTGAAGTCCAAGCGGGCTGCCAGGCCGGCCGTGGCCGTCCGCAGCACCGACAGGTAGGCACCCTCAGCGGGCAGCCGGACTTCTACGAAGTCCTGGGTCCCGGGCTCGCCTGCGATCTGGGACACCCTCACCTCCAAGGTGACACAAGCTGATTGAGCTGAGCTGATTGGAGCGCCGGTCGTGAGCCCTTATGGTGGAGGGGGTACGGACCGACGCGGCACGTGGTTCGGCTGCGACGCTATCGCGATCTGCGGCTCGGTGTCGCCCGGACGAAGCACGGCCCCCGTCATGGGTGAACGCCGACCCGAAGGTCCTCGATATCACTCAGTGTAAGCACATGAGTACGCACAGTGGCTAGAGGTCTGCGGTCTCAATTCGAAAGAGATGTCGCCTCGTTGAAGGAACCGCTGGTGACAGGCTCCTTTCCGGCCCTCTCCCCGCTGAAGGCATCGCTGCTCGGATCATTCCGATCATGAGTAAGGCTAGCGGGCCACACCCACAATGCGGCAGTCATTAGAGGATCATGTGGTCCACGTAGCACCAGCGCCAGCTCTCGCCGGGCTCGAAGCTGCGCATCAAAGGATGTCCGGTCTCCTTGTAGTGCTCGGTGGCGTGCTGGAACGGCGATGAGTCACAGCAGCCCACATGTCCGCAGGACAGACACAGCCGCAACTGCACCGGGTGGGTCTCCACGGCCAGGCACTCCCGGCAGGTGTCGTACCTGGGCTCTGGTTCGGGCAGCGGCAGCTCGGGAACATGCGGACACTCGTTCATGATTGCCAGACTAAACCGACTACCACCATCGGGACGGGCTGGTTCATGGACGTACTTCCACTGCTGGTGCTGGTCGCGGGCAGCGCGGCCGTCGCGGGCGCGGCCCGCCGCACACCGGTGCCCGCCCCGCTGCTGCTGGTCGCCGTCGGACTCATCGCCTCGTATGTGCCCGGGGTGCCCGAGTACACGCTCGACCCGCATATCGTGCTGCCCCTCGTACTGCCGCCCCTGCTGCACACGGCGGCGCTCGAAAGCTCGTACCTGGACCTGCGCGCCAACATCCGCCCCGTCGCCCTGCTGTCGATCGGATATGTGCTCTTCGCGACCCTCGTGGTCGGCTGGCTCGCCTATCTGCTGGTGCCGGACCTGCCGCTGACCGCCGCGCTCGTCCTGGGCGCGGTCATCGCCCCGCCGGACGCGGTGGCGGCGACGGCCATCGCCCGGCGCGTCGGCCTGCCCTCCCGCCTGACCACCGTCCTCCAGGGCGAATCCCTGGTCAACGACGCCACGGCCATCACCGCCTACAAGGTGGCGCTGGCCGCGGCGGTCGGCGAGGGGGCCACCTGGACAGGGGGCCTGCGGGAATTCGCCATCGCCGCCGTCGGCGGAGTCGCGGTCGGTCTGATCCTGATGGTGCCGCTGCACTGGCTGCGCACCCATCTGCGCGATCCGCTGCTGCAGAACACCCTCTCGCTGCTCATCCCCTTCGTCGCGTACCTGGCGGCCGAACAGGTCCATGCCTCGGGTGTGCTCGCGGTCGTCGTGGTCGCCCTCTACCTGGGGCACCACTCCTGGCAGGTGGACTTCGCCACCAGGCTCCAGGAGGCGGCGGTGTGGAAGATGATCGCCTTCGTGCTGGAGTCCGCCGTGTTCGCCCTGATCGGGCTGCAACTGCCGGTGGTGCTGCGGGGCCTGGGCGAGTATGGGGCCGGCGCGGCGGGCTGGTACGCGGCCATGCTCTTCCTCGCGGTCGTGTGCGTACGCTTCCTCTGGGTCTTCCCCGCGACCTTCCTGCCCCGGGTGCTGTCCCGCCGGATCCGCGAGCGGGAGCCGGAGACCGACTGGACCTCGCCGGTCATCGTCGGCTGGGCCGGGATGCGCGGGGTGGTCTCGCTGGCCATCGCCTTCTCGATCCCGCTGACCGGGCACGGCGGACTCCCCTTCCCGGCTCGTAACCTCATCCTCTTTCTGACCTTTACGACCGTCATCGGCACCCTCGTCATCCAAGGGCTCACCCTGCCCGCGCTGATCCGGATGCTGCCCGTGCCCGGCCGTGACGTGCAGGCCGAGACCCTGGCGGAGGCGCAGGCGCAGAACGAGGCGTCCCGGGCCGCCGAACGCCGCCTCGACGAACTCCTCGCCGATGAGCGCAACGCCCTGCCCCAGCCGCTCGCCGACCGGCTCCGCGCGGTGCTGGAGCGGCGCCGCAACGCGGTGTGGGAGCGGCTGGGGGCGGTGAACGAGGTGACGGGGGAGTCGGCCGACGACACCTACCGCCGACTGGCCCGCGAGGTGATCGGCGCCGAGCGCGCGGTGTTCGTGGAACTCCGCGACGCCCGGCGGATCGACGACGAGATGCTGCGGACGCTGCTGCGCAGGCTGGACCTGGAGGAGGCGACGGCCTACCGGGAGGGGAGCGCGGACGGCTAGAGCCCGTCGCCTCAGCCGGTCGCCTCAGCCGGTCGCCTCAGCCGGTCACTTCAGCCGGTCGCGGATGCGCGCCCGCATCGAGGCCATGGTGAAGCCGCGCGGGTCCGTCTTGCCCGGCTGCCATTCGAGATGGCCGATCACCGAGCGCTCGGTCCAGCCGTGATAGCGGCAGATCGCCGCCGCGGCGCGCTCGATCGCCTCCAGTTGAGCCTCCGGCCAGGGGTCCTTTCCATCGCCGAGGTTTTCGCATTCGAAGCCGTAGAAACAGCGATTGCCGTCCGTGTTCGCCTCGTTGTCCGGAGGCAGGGCCTTCTCGGCGATCACCGCCCGCAGCACCTCGTCGTCGCCGAGCCCCGCGTGGTTTGCGCGGCCGTAACCGACCAGGTGCACCCCGCCGTCCTTGGCGATCACGCCATGGCACAGCGGACCGGGCAGCGCCTCGAAGCCGTCCCGGCAGATCCGTACGGTGAGGTCGGTGCCCGAGGTGACCGTGTGGTGGATCATGACGCCGTGCACCTCGCCCCAGGGCCCCTTGTGGTTTCTGTTGTGGTGCCGCCAGTCCCCGACCTGCACCACTTGCAGGCCCTCTCGCTGCAGAGCCACCAAAAAGTCCCCTGCGGACATGGGTGAGGCCATGGCCGCCTCCGTTCGCGTCGTGCGGGGCCGCCCATCGCAGCCCGACTGTCACCCCCTGCATACCCACGAAAACACTCGGTGATGAATCCCTGGTGCAAGCGATGTGGGGAACTCCGGTTATGGTGCGTTCCGATCCGCTCGACGATGCGCAGGAAGAAGCACGCCACCATGGACTACCAGGGACTTCTGGAGGAGGTCGCGACCCACGTCGCACCGCATATCGGCCAGGGCGAGCCGGCCCAGTACATCCCCGCGCTGGCCTCGGTGGACCCGCGCCGGTTCGGCATCGCCGTCGCGGACGTGGACGGCACGGTGACCGGGGTCGGCGACTGGGAGGTCCCCTTCTCCGTACAGAGCATTTCCAAGGCGTTCAGCCTCGCGCTCGTCCTCGAACAGGACGGCGAGCGGATCTGGCGCCGGGTCGGCCGGGAGCCGTCCGGCAACCCCTTCAACTCCCTGGTGCAGCTGGAGTACGAGAACGGCATCCCGCGCAATCCGTTCATCAACGCCGGCGCCCTGGTCGTCACCGACCGGCTGCAGACCCTGACCGGCGACGCCAGCACGACCATGCTGGAGTTCCTGCGCGCCGAGAGCGGCAACCCCGACCTCGCCTTCGACCAGGGCGTCGCGGCCTCCGAGTCCGAGCACGGCGACCGCAACGCCGCCCTCGCGCACTTCATGGCGAGCTACGGCAACCTCGACAATCCCGTCACCACCGTCCTGGAGCACTACTTCTGGCAGTGCTCGATCGAGATGAGCTGCCGCGACCTGGCCGTCGCGGGCGGCTTCCTGGCCCGGCACGGGCTGCGCGCGGACGGCTCCCGGCTGCTGTCGCCGCGCCAGGCGAAGCGGATCAACGCGGTCATGCTCACCTGCGGTACGTACGACGCGGCGGGCGACTTCGCCTACCGCGTCGGCCTGCCAGGCAAGAGCGGCGTCGGCGGCGGCATCGTCGCTGTGATACCCGGCCGGTGCACGCTGTGCGTCTGGAGCCCGGGGCTCGACGCGCGGGGCAACTCGGTGGCCGGGATGGCGGCGCTCGACCATTTCACGACGCTGACCGGCTGGTCGGTGTTCTAGCTCGGCGTCCGCTGGCAAACGGCCGGGGCGGGCGGGACCATGGAGAGAGCAGGAGGTGTACGCATGCAGCACGAGATGCGCGCCGAATACGAGGAGGGCAGCTCGGGTCGGGTGGCCGGCGCGCCGGTCAAGATCTGGCACATGGTCCGCGCCAACGGCACGACCGCGATGTGCGGGCGCGAGCTGGCCCCGGACGCCGAGACGCAGACGGCGGAGGTCTGGGCCACGGACGACTCCGTGCCCTTCTGTCATTCCTGTGGCGCGATGTATCTGCGCGAGGTTCCCTGACGAGGTGCCGTATCAGGAGCTGTACCAGGAGCTGTACCAGGAGCTGTACCAGGAGTGGGGATCCAGGCCGCTGGGCGGCCGGGCGGTGGTGTGGTCCCGTACCTCCGGGGCCGGGCCGCAGCGGGTGCTGCCGGACGGTTGCACCGATGTGATCTGGAGCGCCGGGGATCTTTTCGTGGCCGGGCCCGACACCCGGGCCCACGTCGCCGAAGGCGCGCCGGGCACCCGCTGGGTCGGGCTGCGGTTCGCCCCGGGCACCGGCCCGGCGGTGTTCGGCGTGCCCGCGTACGAACTGCGGGACCAGAGGGTGCCGTTGGCGGCGCTGTGGCCGAGCGCGGAGGTGCGGCGGCTCGCCGAGCGGCTGGCGGAGGCGGCGGACCGCGGGGGCACGGGCCCTCGTGGGGTCAGCCGCCTCCTGGAGGCCGTCGCGCTGGACCGGCTGCGGCGTGCGGAGCCGCCCGATCCGGCGGTCGGGGCGGTCGTCGCGGGGCTCTCCGGCGGCCGGTCCGTCGCCGAGGTCGCCGCGGCGGTGCGCCTCGGGGAGCGGCAGCTGCACCGGAGGTCGCTCGCGGCGTTCGGCTACGGCCCCAAGACGCTGGCCCGGGTCCTGCGGCTGAACCGCGCGCTGGACGCGGCCCGGGCGGGGACGGCCTTCGCCGAGGTCGCGGCCGTCACCGGATACGCCGACCAGGCCCATCTCGCACGCGAGGTCAGGGCGCTGACCGGGGTGCCGCTGGGCCGGCTCCTGGGGTAGTGGCGCCCCGGTCAGCCGGACAGAGTCAGCCGGGCAGGGGCGCGAACAGGTCGACGCCGTTGCCGTCCGGGTCGAGGACGGTGGCGTACCGGTGCCCCCAGAACGCGTCCCACGGCTGCTTGTAGCCGCGCACACCCGACTGGACGAGGTCGGCGTACGTCTTGTCCACATCCGCCGGGCTGTCGCAGGCGAAGGCCAGGCCGATACGGCTGGACCCGCCCGGCGACGGCGTCCAGTCGGGGTCGAAGGAGCGGACCGTCTCGATGGGGTCCCACATCAGGCGCAGCCCGCCGGGCAGGGTCGCCTCGACATGCGGCTGGTTGTCGGCGTCCGCGGGAATGTTCAGACCGAGGCGTCGATAGAAGGCGAGAGATGCGGCCAGGTCGGTCACGACCAGGCCGATCGCGTCGAATCGTGCTGTCATGGCGGCAGCGTAGGCACGCGGGAGGCCGCCGGTCTTGAACGAATCGGACACGGCGGGCCGCGCGCTCACGGGCAGCGGATGACCTGACCCGCGTACGACAGATTGCCGCCGAAGCCGAAGAGCAGCACCGGCGCGCCCGGAGCGATCTCCCGCCGCTCGACCAGCTTGGAGAGCGCGAGTGGCACGCTGGCCGCCGAGGTGTTGCCGGAGTCGACGACATCGCGCGCGATGACCGCGTTCGTGGCGCCGAGCTTGCGCGCGACCGGCTCGATGATCCGCAGGTTCGCCTGGTGCAGCACCACCCCGGCCAGCTCCTCGGGGGTGATCCCGGCCCGTGTGCACACCTCGCGCGCGATGGGCGGTAGTTGGGTGGTGGCCCAGCGGTAGACCGCCTGGCCCTCTTGCGAGAAGCGGGGCGGAGAGCCCTCGATACGTACGGCGTGGCCCATCTCGGGCACCGAGCCCCAGACCACCGGACCGATCCCCGGGACGCCGTCCCCGTCCGCCCCCTGTGCCCGGTCATCGGGCACCACGACCGCCGCGCCGGCGCCGTCGCCGAGCAGTACGCAGCTGGAGCGGTCGGTCCAGTCGGCCGCCTCGGTGAACTTGTCGGCGCCGATGACCAGGGCGGCGGAGGCCGCCCCGGCCCGGATGGTGTGGTCGGCGGTGGCCAGGGCGTGGGTGAAGCCCGCGCACACCACGTTGAGGTCCAAGGTGGCGGGGGAGCCGAGGCCGAGCCGGGCGGCGACGCGGGCCGCCATATTGGGGCTGCGGTCGATCGCCGTGGACGTGGCGACGACCACGAGGTCGATATCGGCGAGTGCGAGCCCGCTCGCGGCGAGGGCCTTGCTGGCCGCCGCGGCGGCCATCTCGTCCACTGTCTCGTCCGCCCGGGCGATGTGCCGGGTGCGGATCCCGACCCGGGTGCGGATCCATTCGTCGCTGGTGTCGACGATGGCGGCCAGATCGTCGTTGGTGAGCACCCTCGCGGGCTTGTAGTGGCCGACGGCGGCTATGCGTGAACCCGTCATCTCTGCCCCTTCGCGCGGGTGTCGTCCATCCGGCCGTCGCCCGGATATGCGGGCTGGGCGGCGCCCGGTCGGGCTGTGCAGGCCAGTCTTGTGGGGCGCACGGGCCCCGCGCGCGCCGTTATGTACCAACATTGCGCCTCGAGATCTGGAGCTTTCCACCTTTCCAGCCGAGGAACCGGATCCCTCGTTGCCGCCGTCTGAGGACATATCCGCCGGTCAGGCGGGTACGGGCACGATGTATATCACGGTGATACGCGGTACGGCCGAGCCAAAGCCGCGGGTGGGGGAGTGCGGAGTGCGGTACGTCGGGGGACGGATATCGCGGCCGGGGTGGCAGCGGACCTGGCTGGTGGTGCTGGCGCTGGTGTCGATCCAGCTCGGATCGCTGGTCTGGCCGGCGTACGCCTGCGGCTGCGGCGGGCTGGTGCCCGGCCGGAACACCAGCGTGGCGGTGGCGCGGGAGACGTCGGTGGTGCGCTGGGACGGCCACACCGAGGAGATCGTCATGAGCCTGACGGTGGGCGGCGACGCCCACGAGGCGGCGTGGATCATGCCCGTGCCGAACCGGGCCACGGTCCGGCTCGGGGACCGCGCGCTGTTCGACGAGGTGGGCGAGGTCACCGCGTCGGCGCACCGGACGCGCCACTACTTCTGGCCGAGGACGGGCGACTGGCCCTTCGACGACCGGAAGATCAGGTACGTCGACGGGGCTGGGGCCGGGGCGGGCGCCCCGTCGAGCGCGCCCCCGCGCGTGGGCGTCGTCGGCCGTGAACGGCTCGGTCCGTTCGACGTCGCCCGGCTCACCGCGACCGACCCGGACGCGCTGCGCGACTGGCTGGAGGAGCACGGCTTCCAGCTGCCGGACCGGCTGGCGGACGGGCTCAAGCCGTATGTACGCGCCAAGTGGGAGTACGTGGCGGTGCGCCTGGCGCCCGCGGCGGTCGCCGACCGGGGCGACGGGGCCAAGGATGGGGCCACGGACGTGCTGGGCGGGACGCTCGACCCGCTGCGGCTCACCTTCGACTCGAACCGCCTGATCTATCCCATGCGGCTGTCGCGGCTCGCGAAGACGCCGCAGAACCTCGAGCTGTACGTCCTGGCGCCGCACCGCATGGAGCCGCGCGGCGACATCGGGGGCGGGGCGCCGCGGGTGACCTACGCCGGGTGGGTCACCCCGGGGCAGGCGCCGCGGGGGGACCTGGCGGAGCTGGCGGGGAAGCGGATGTTCCTGACGAGCTTCCAGCAGTCGTTTCCGCGGCCGGAACTCATCTACGGGGACCATGAGTTCCGGCGCGCGGAGAAGGACGACACCTATCAGCGCGTCACGTACGACCACAAGCTGCTGACCGTCGGGGGCGTCCCCGCGTGGCTGCTGACCGTGGGCGGCGGCCTGCTGGCCGTGCTGGCCGGCGCGCTGACGCTGTTGATGGCGGCCAGGCGGCGCAGGCGGGCGGATCGCTTCTGGGGGCCGGGAGGCCCGCCCGGGCCGGGGGACTCGCCGGGGTATCCGCAGCACCTGTCGCCGGGTCAGGACAGCTAGCCGTCGTAGTCCGGGAAACTCGCAGGTCCGCGGGGTGCGGGGGGTTGTTCATGTGCCCACCGCAAATACGCCAACGACACTTGCCCGCCCGTTCGTTGACTGGTGGGCGGATAGATGGGTATGTCATGTACTGACGGGGTCGCGCCTCCATCACCCCAAGGGGGCTTTCATGTTTGACGATGGGCCCGCATTCGGCGTTCGTGTACGTGTGCTCGGCGGCGTCACGGTGGCCGAGATCTCCGGTGAGCTGGACATCTTCGCCACGGCGAGGATCTCCGCCCGGCTCGATTCCCTCGCCCGCGAGGCCCGTCCGAACCTGGTCCTGGACCTGCGGATGGTGACCTTCCTGGACTGTGCCGGGGTGTCCCTGCTGTGCCGCCTGCGCAATCGCGCACTGGAGCGCGGCGGACGGCTGCGGCTGGTGATCGTCGACCCGCGGTTCACCCGGCTGCTGCGCATGGTCCGGCTCGAGGACGCCTTCGAGGTCGTGGACGACCTGGCCCTGGCGGTCGCGCGGTCGGGGGAGGTGAGCGCCGGAGGGAGCAACGGCGTCATCGCCTGAACCGTCGCCAAGCATCGTCCGACCAGGTGTCAATAGTAAGAACAGAAATTCACTCGTACGAGCGCATTTACTCTGGGAAATATGGGGTGCCTACCTCCGTAACCGGCGGTCACCCCTCTACGCTCGCGGCACGTCACCCAGGACCCGGTGGTATCCGCCCCGATGCAGACTGTGCCCGCTTCCGGGAGCCTATCGATGGTGAGAGGGGGCAGTGTGCCGTTCCGAGGTGATTTCGCGATGACGCAGCAAGGCGCTCCCCGCCAGGAGGCGCCTCCGCCTGCCGCGATCACCCCCGAGCGCTTCCGTACGGACCGCAGCGCGACGCCCCACGCCTGCGCGTACGGCGTCGGCGGATACACGGTCGTGGAGCTCCACGGCGAGATCGACATCGTCGGCCGCGAATGCGTCGGCCTGGAGCTGGACCGGGCCACCTCCTCGCCCGCGCCCGCCGTCGTCATCGACCTGACCCCGACGTGCTTCTTCGACTGCTCGGGGGTGGAGCTGCTGTGCCGCGCCTACCGCCGGGTGCGGGACCGCGGCGGCCGGCTGCGGGTGGTCTGCGACAGCCCGCTGATCCTGCGCACGCTGCGGGTGGGCGGGCTGCTTGACGTGGTGTGCCCGGTGCCGACGCTGGCGGACGCGTTACGGGAGGACCGGCCGGGGCCGGACGGGGCTGCGGCCGACCGGGGCGGGGGCCGGGGCTGAGGCTCCCGGGTCCAGACCGCTCAGGCCCGCTGCTCAGGCCCGCTGCTCACGCCCGCCGCTTCCGGCCGCCGGAGCCGGCGCGGTGGCCTGACCGCCAGTGGCTGAGGATGCGATGGTGCCGCAGGGGGCGTTGTCCGGGCGGGGTGTCGCCGTAGCGGAGAGCGGAGACCCGACTGCCGTGCTGGGCGTTGAGCCGGTGGATCACCACCACCCCCACGGCGATCAGCGCGGCGATCACGGCCACGGTGACGACGGTCTCCATGGTGCTCACTCCCCGCGGCCGGACCCCAGCGCCAGGGGAATCCGGCCGGTATGTGCGAAATGCTCTCGGTGCCTTTACCGTACTCCCGGCGGACACCGGACCGCACCCGGCGTGAAGCGGGTGCCGGGTGCGGTGCGAGGCAGTGCGAGGTGCTGGTGATGGTGGCCCTATCGGGCGCTCACCCCGAGCGTCTTGGTGAGGCCGGCCAGGCCGTTCGCCCACAGCTGGTTCACCCTGCTGATCTCGGCCGAGTTGGGCTGTGAGTTCTTGCAGGATGTGCCCGGCCCGCCGCCCGACATCAGCTCGCTGCACGGACCGGAGTAGTGGTCCGGCAGCCCGAGCACATGCCCGGTCTCGTGCGCGGTGACACGGGTGGAGTCGTACTGCTGGTTCTGCGCGTAGTCCAGGAAGATGTAGCCGCTGCCATGGCCGTCCGTGCTCGCGTACGAGCCGGCGGGGTCGTTGCCCTCGCGGTACTCGAAGTCGGCGTTGCTGCCCTCCTGGAGCTTCACATTGCTGACCGAGGAGTTCCAGATCTGGGTGGAGCGCGCTATCACGGACTTGAAGCTCGGGGCCCTGCTCGTGCTGTAGGTGACGGTGACGGCCTGCGTGCCGGGCACCACGCCCCGCTTGGCCAGCACCGACTTGATCACGGCCTTGAGGAAGGCGTCGGTGTCGCTGCGGCTCTCGCCGCTCGCGACGTACGCGGACTTGGCGGTGTCGCTGACGGCGCCGCTGTCGGGTGTGGCGGCGGAGGCGGGTACGGCGGACAGGGTCGAGGCCAGGCCGAGGCCCAGGGTGGCCACGAGCGCAGACGTGGAGAATCTCATGTGGGGGGCTCCTCATCGTCCGTCAGGCCGCGGCCGGCCGCCGTGGTGTGGGGAGGCGGGCCGAGGCCGTGGGATGAACGCTTGGTGCCCCGAAGTCTTGGTGAGATCCGGCGCTGCGCGGAGATATCAACAGGCGATAGCACCATCACATAACCCCGACGCGCCCCCCATTTCCGGCCGCCGCTTCCGCGGCGCGATCGACCGTCAATTGGCTGCCCGGGATGTGGTGTTCGTGTGGGTTGAGTGTCTGGTGTGACGTCCTGACGCCCCGTTATGCTCGCGCCGTGGAGCTCGAGGTCAGGCACCTTCGCGCACTGTGCGCCATCGCCGACACCGGCAGCTTACGGAAGGCCGCACGGCAGCTGGGCATGAGCCAGCCCTCGTTGACGACTCAGCTCAGGCGCATCGAGAACGCCATCGGCGGTTCGCTGTTCTCGCGCGAACTCACCGGCAGCCGGCCGACCCCGCTCGGACGCTCCGTGCTGTGCCGGGCCCGGCCCATCGTGGCCGAAATGAACGCCCTGGTCGCCGAGGCCAAACAGGAGGCCGGCCGGGCCACCGGCGCCCGGCTGCGGGTCGGCAGCACGGGCAGCCAGGCCGTGGCGGGATGGCTGCGCCGACTCCGCGCCCGCTTTCCCGACGCTGACACCACGATCCATATCGACGTCTGGGCCGACTCGCTGCTGCGGATGGTCGCCGAGAACCAACTGGACGTCGCCTTCGTCCACGAGGCCGAGGACGCCCCGCTGCGGGCCCCCGACGGCGTACGGCGACGCGTCCTCGTCGCCCGCGAGCCGCAGTTCGTCGCCCTCCCCGCCACCCACCCGGCCGCCGCCTGCCCCCTCGTCACCCTCGCCGACCTCGCCGCCGACCAGTGGATGGTCGACCCCGCCCTGGACGGCCAGGAAGCCACCCTGCGCCGCGCCTTCGCCGCGGCGGGCCGAAGACCCCGCGTCGTCTACGGCGACTACCCCACCGCCGCCGACCTGGTCGCCTCCGGCGAACTCATCACCCCCTGCCGCCCCACCGCCACCCCCCGCCCCGGCCTCACCATCCGCCCGCTCCGCGACGACCCCCTCACCCTCCGCCTGTCCCTGGCCTCCCGCGCCACCGACCCGCCCACCGCGGACGCGCTCTTCCACGACCTCAGGGACTCCTACCTGGAGGCGGCCTGGGCGAGCGCGGCGTACCGACAGTGGCTGCTGCGCAACGGCAACCCGCTGCTGCGCACCTGCGACGGCATACTCCCCGGCCCGCCCTCGGCTCGTGAGGCGTCGGCGTGAGGCGCGGAATTCCCAGTCCGGCTCAGGTGCTCAGGCGGCGATGCGCAGGACGCTCTTGCCGTGGGTGGCTCCATCGGCCAGGCGCTGTACGGCCTCGGCGAGGTCGGCCAGCTCGTACTCGGCGGTGACATCCGGACGGATTCGCCCGGCGGCCACCAACTGAAGCGCCTCCCGGGCGCTTTCGGCCAGGCGGTCGGGGTGGGTCCGGCTGAGCAGGTTGCTGTTGTACGTCAGCGCGGACTTGCCGCTCAGCAGCAGATCGTTGGCGCTGAGCGCGACGGTTTCGAAGGTGGCGAGGTTGCCGTAGATCGCCAGCCGGCCGTGCGGTGCGAGGCGCCGCAGGTTGGTCTCGCGTACCGGCCCGCCGACGGGATCCAGGATCACGTCGAACAGCTCCTGGTCGGGGGCGTCGGGGGCGTCGGTGAACTCCTGGGTGAACTCCTCACGCGTGATCAGCTGGTCATAGCCGAATCGGGCGGCGTAAGCGGCGCGTTGGGCGTCTTTGACGACGCCGACGATGCGGCCGGCGCCGGCGGTTCTGGCGACCTGGGCGGCAAGGCTGCCGACGCCGCCGGCCGCCGCATGGATGAGGACGCTCTCACCGGGACGCACCCGGCCAACGGTGTTGATCAGGTCGTAGGCGGTGGGGGCGGCCCAGCCGCACCCGGCGGCGGTCCGCAGGTCCGTGCCGAAGGTGTCGAAGGTGAGCGCGGCGGGCGCCACCACCACCTCGGCGTAGGCCCCGCCGCTGGTCAGCGCCGTCACCTGCTGCCCCAGGCGGTCTTCGTCGACGCCCTCGCCGACGGCGACGATGTGCCCGGCCGCCTCGAAGCCGGGTACGAACGGTCGCGGCACGGGGAAGTGGCCGCCGCGCAGGAGGACATCGCCCCACTGGATTCCCGCGTACTGAACGCGGATCGCGACCTCGCCAGGACCAGGAGTGGGCTGGTCGATATCGGTGAGGTGGAATCGGTCGTCGGTGTCCAGGACGACAGCCTTCATGGTCACTGCTCCCTGAGGTGAATCAGTATCCTGATACGGAAGACGCTAACGAGTATCAGCTACCTGAGTCAACCAAGAGTCCTGTGAAAGATGGAGGGCGACGTGACCGAGATCCCGGCCGAGGAGTACCTGTGCACGCGCATCCGCCGCACCGAACAGGCCCTGATGGCCCACCATGAGGCGGTCCTGCGCGGCTACGGCCTCACCATGACGCAGTACACGGTCCTGCTCGCGCTGTCGCGCCAGGAGGACATGTCCGGCGCGCAACTCGCCCGCGCCGCCGGGGTCACCCAGCAGACCATGGCCTCCGTCCTGACCGGTCTGCAAAGAAAGCAGCTCATCGCCCGCCGGCCGTCATCCGTGCACGCCAAGGTGCTGCTCGCCGCCTTGACCGATCAGGGCCGTGAAGTGCTCGAGGGTGCCTACGGTGAGGTGATCGTGCTCGAACGCGCCCTCACCGACGCCTTCACCCCGGACGAGCACGCCACGCTGTGCGACCTCTTGGAGCGCGCCACCACGGTGCTCGTCCAGCAGACCCCTCAGGCCGAAGCCCGCGCCACGCGCCAGGGCGGCTGATCCGGCTTCGTACGACGCGGCTGCGCCGTCATGACGCGGCTGCGCTGTCATGACTCGGTCGACGGCAGCGCCTGCTCCGCCCAGATCGTCTTCCCGGTGGCCGAGTGCCGGCTGCCCCAGCGCAGGCTGAGCTGGGCGACCAGCAGCAGCCCGCGCCCGCCCTCGTCGAAGACGCGGGCGCGGCGCAGATGCGGGGCGGTGTTGCTGCCGTCGGAGACCTCGCAGATCAGGGTGTGGTCGTAGATGAGGCGCAGCTGGATGGGCGCGGTGGCGTGCCGCATGGCGTTGGTGACCAGCTCGCTGACGACCAGTTCGGTGGTGAAGACGGCCTCCTCGAGACCCCAGGTCATCAGCTGGTCCGTCACGTCTCGGCGGGCCCGGGCCACGAGGGCCGGGTCGTCGGGCACGTCCCAGGTCGCCACGCGCGAGGCGTCCAGGCCGCGGGTGCGGGCCAGGAGGAGGGCGACGTCGTCGGGGGCGCCCTGCTCGGGGAGCAGCGTGCGCAGCACCCTGTCGCATCCGGCCTCCAGGGAGGTGGAGAGGCCGGTCAGCGCCCCGGTGAGGGCGGTGAGCCCTTCGTCGAGGTCGCGGCCCCGGCCGCCGATCAGGCCGTCGGTGTAGAGGGCCAGCACCGCGCCCTCGGGCATCTCGAACTCGACCGCCTCGAAGGGCAGCCCGCCGACGCCCAGCGGCGGCCCGGCCGGCACCTGGACGGGGCTCACCGTGCCGTCGGGGGCCACCAGGACCGGCGGCGGATGGCCCGCGCGGGCGAGCGCGCAGCGGCGGGCGACCGGGTCGTACAACGCGTACAGGCAGGTGGCCCCGACGTCCCCGGCGGGTGCCATGTCCTCGGTGGGCGCGACGCCCCCAGTGGGCATGACGCCCCCGGTGGGCGTGGACCCGGCGCCCTCTGGGGACAGGTGGATGACGAGGTCGTCGAGGTGGGTGAGCAGTTCGTCGGGCGGCAGGTCGACGTCGGCCAGGGTGCGGACCGCCGTACGCAGCCGGCCCATCGTGGCCGAGGCCTGGATGCCGTGGCCGACCACATCGCCGACGACCAGCGCGACCCGCGCCCCGGACAGCGGGATCACATCGAACCAGTCGCCGCCCACCCCGGCGTACGGCCCGGCGGGCTGGTAGCGGAAGGCGACGTCCAGCGCCGTGGGCCTGGGCAGCGTCTGGGGCAGCAGGCTGCGCTGCAGCGCCAGGGCGGTGTCGCGCTCCCGGGTGAAGCGGCGCGCGTTGTCCAGGCAGACGGCGGCCCGGGTGGTGATCTCCTCCGCGAGCAGCACATCGTCGTGGGTGAACGGATCGGGCCGGGTGTGCCGGGAGAAGGTGGCCACTCCGAGGGTGACCCCGCGGGCCCGGATGGGCACCGACATCATCGAGTGGAGGCCGTAGGTGCGCAGCATGGCGGCGAGGGCGGGGCTCTCGGCCGTCCAGCGCCTGAAGACGGGGTCGGTCACGCGATGGATGCTGGGACGGCCCACCGCCAGGGACCTGGCCTGTGGGGAGAACTCCGGATAGGTGCCCACCTGCCCCAGCTTGATCACGGCCTCCGGGGCGCCGGAGAAGACGGACTGACGGGCGACCCGGCGCAGCACCACCGGGCCGGCCGGCGGGCCGGGCGGCGGTTCGGCGAACGCCTCGGCCCCCTCGGCCCCCTCGCCCGGGTCGAGCCGCTCCAGCAGGTCGACGCTGACGAAGTCGGCCAGGCCGGGAACGCCCACGTCGGCCAGCTCCTGCGCGGTCCGGGTGATGTCGAGCGTGGTGCCGATGCGCACGCTGGACTCGCTGAGCAGCAGCAGCCGCTGCCGGGCGAGGTACTGCTCGGTGATGTCGTGGGCGGCCAGACAGATGCCACGCACCTCGCCGTCCGGCGCCTTGACCGGGGCGAGGCGGGCGGACCAGGCGTGGGCGTGGGCCTCTTCGCCGACGCGGCGGAACGTCTCCACATCGCGCCGCTCCCCGGTGCGCAGCACCTCGGCCATGTGCCGTTCGAGCTCTTCGCTCTCCAGCATTCCGCCGATCTCCGAGAGCCGCAGGCCGCGGATCTCGTTCTCGGGCAGGCCGATGACCTCGGCCATCTGATCGTTGATCCTGCGCAGTCGCAGCATCCTGTCGTAGATCGCCACCGGGCAGGGGGACTGCTGCGAGGCGAGCGCCAGCAGAGTCTCGTCCGCCGTTTCCGCCCCCTCCTCTTCGGCGTCTCGGGTGCCGCCCTCGGGCCCCGGGAGCGGGGAGACCAGCAGCCAGTCGCCCGGCCCGTCGGCGGCCGGCTCGCCGCGGTGGGCCAGCAGCCTGACGCGTACGGGGCGGCCGTCGCGGTGGCGCAGGGTCAGCGTTCCGCTCCAGCGGGGGAGGGCCGCGACGGTCCGTACGTCGGCGGGGGAGACCTCCTCGGCGAGCAGCGCGGCGGCCCGCCGCCCCACCACCTCCGCGGGAAGGTGGCCGAGCAGCCGCCGGGCGCCCTCGTTCCAGCTGGTCACGATGGCGTCAGCGCTGATCGTGGCCCTGGCCGTGGCCGCCTCGTCGAGCGGGTCGTACGGCCTGCCGCCGAGCCCGTCGCCAAAGGGAAGGGAGATCTTGTGGCCCGTCATCGTCGATCTGTCCCACCTTCAGCACGCCTGGCCCCGGCCTCCGAGGTGGGAGGTCACGGTCACCAGGGCGCGCAGATCCAGCGTCGTGCAGATCCGTCCCCACATCAACCGGGGCGGCCCCCTCGTCAGGACGTGGCGAACGCGCCTCCGTCAGGGCCCGTACGCGCCTCCGTCAGGGCCCATACGCCGCGTCCAGGACGGCCGCGACGCGCGGGCGCAGATGCGCGACGAGCAGCGCCAGGGCGGCGCGGGCGCCCGAGGTGACCAGGATCTGCTCGGGGCGGGTGGGCAGCCCCTCGTCCGTGTGACGCCGGGCGATCAGCGACCGCAGCTCGGGCAGCCCCGGCCCCGGCTCCCCGTCCTGGGCCAGCACGGGGTCCGCCCGCTCGGCGGCGAAGCCGCGTTCGGCGGGCAGCCTGCCGCCGGTGCGCAGCCGGCCGTCCAGCACGGCCTCCCGTACGGCCTCGGCCAGCGCGGCGACCAGCGGGTGCCGGGCCTGCGCCACTCACCCACCACTGAGACCAACTGCTCGGCGCCGATACGGACGTCGGTCACTGGTCCAGTTTTCCACGATTGGACCAGGCTTCGAGACCACCCCCTGCCTAGGCTCGCCCCGACCCCCATCGAACCCTCATCGAAACGGAGCACGGAACCGATATGCACCCTGGACTGGCCCAAGACCTGGCCGATCTGCCCGCCGCCCTGGAGGCCACCCGGCTGCTCGCCACAGGTGTGCTCGACGGGCTGGAGGAGCGGCCGGTCGTCCCCTCCGTACGGCCGCCCGAGCCCGTACCGCTGCCGGCAGAGGGGGCCGGGCTGCGGGCCGCGCTGGCAGAGTTCGCCGAACGCTGGGAGCCGGCCTTCGGAGCGAGCCCCGGGCCGCGCTACCTCGGGTTCGTCACCGGCGGCACCACACCGGCCGCACTGGCCGGGGACTGGCTGACCGCGGCCCTGGACCAGAACTCCAACTCGTCGCTGGACGGCACCGGGCAGCACCTGGAACGTCAGACGGTCGGCTGGCTGCGTGAGTTGTTCGGCCTCGGCGCGGCCCACGAGGGCGCGTTCGTCAGCGGCGCCACGATGTCCAACACGGTCGGCCTGGCGATCGCCCGCGAGTGGCTGGGGGAACGCCGGGGCGTCTCGGTCGCCGAGGCCGGGGCGGCGGCCCTGGGGCCGGTACGCGTGCTGTCCGGCAGCCCGCACTCCAGCGTCGCCAAGGCCCTGTCCATGCTCGGCATGGGCCGTGCCGCGCTGGTCCCGGTGGCGACCCTGCCCGGGCGGGAGGCGGTCGACCCGGCCGCGCTGGAGGAGGCGCTGGAGCGGGCGGACGGCCCGTGCGTGGTCGTCGCGAACGCGGGCACGGTCAACACCGTCGACTTCGACGACCTGCGCGCCGTCGCCGCCCTGAAGGAGCGCCACGACTTCTGGCTCCACGTGGACGCCGCCTTCGGCGCCTTCGCCGCGCTCAGCCCACGCCACGCCCACCTCGTCGCCGGCCTGGACGCGGCCGACTCGGTCTGCGTGGACCTGCACAAGTGGCTGAACGTGCCGTACGACAGCGCCGTCCAGTTCACCCGCCGCCGCGATCTGCAGGCCCGGGTCTTCCAGAACGCGGCCGCCTACCTCGGCCCGCTCGGCGCGACCCCCGACCTCGTCCACCTCACCCCCGAGAACTCCCGTCGCCTGCGCGCCCTCGCCGCCTGGTTCACGCTGCGGGCCTACGGCCGGGACGGGCACCGCGACATCGTCGAGCGCTGCACGGACTGCGCCCACGCCCTGGGCGAGGCCGTCGACGCCACTTTGGGGCTACGGCTCCTCGCGCCCGTCCGGCTCAACGTCGTCTGCTTCACCCTGGCCGAGGACCCGACCCCCGACCGGCTCGCCGCCTTCGCCGAGTCGCTGGCCGACGAGGTCTTCCTCACCCCGACGGTCTACGCGGGCGTCCCCGCGCTGCGCGCGGCCTTCAGCAACTGGCGCACCACCGGGGCCGATGTACGCCGCATCGCCCGGCGCCTCGCGGAGGCGACCCGAGGCGCGGACGCAAGTTGACAGGGGATGACCGCCTGACTGTAATAGCGCACGGTGCCACGTGGCGTCGACCAAAGAGCAGTGGGCCGGTCGGCAGCTGGGCGAGCACCATCATGAAGGGGCCACGCCATGAGTTCATACTCCGCGCCTCGCATCTGACCCGAGAGCCATCGCGCGTCGGGCCCCGTCCGCCATTTCTGTTCGTCGGCTGAACACATCCACGTCCATCTCCGGATCTTCAGATCTCGGGGCCTCCGGACGAGGGCCGCGCGCCTCCGCACCCTTTCTGGCCTTTTCTGGAGAGTCGACACCGCATGCCCAAGTCCTTCAATCAGCAGATCATCGAGGAGTTCCGAGCAAACGGAGGAAAGGTCGGTGGCCCCTTCGAAGGCGGCGACCTCCTCCTGCTCACCACCACCGGAGCGAAGTCGGGGGAGCCCCACACCGTTCCGCTCGGCTACGTCCGCGACGGCGACCTGCACCTCGTCGTCGCGTCCAACCTCGGCGCGTCCCGCCATCCCGCCTGGTACCACAACCTCCTCGCCCACCCCGTGGTGCGGGTGGAGGTGGGCACCGAGGCGTACGAGGCGATCGCGGTCCCCGCCGAGGGAACGCGGCGCGACGAGCTCTTCGAGCGGGTGGTGCGGGCGGCGCCCGGATACGGCGACTACCAGAGCCGTACTGCCCGCACGCTGCCGGTCGTGGCGCTGGAGCGCCCCGACCACGCAGCGGGGGAGGCGCCCGGCGAGGTCAGGACCCTCGCCGACAAGTTCGTGCAGATCCACACCTGGCTGCGCGGCCAGCTGCGCCACATACGCGACGAGGCCGACGCCCACCTCGCCGCCCGCGCCGCCCACCAGGGCCCGGGGGAACCCCCGCCGCCCGGGCTCGGCCTGCAGATCCGCCAGCACTGCCTGGCCTTCTGCGAGGGCCTGACGCACCACCACACCGGCGAGGACGACCATGTCTTCCCCGCCCTCGCGACCCACCACCCCCAGCTCCGCGAACCCCTGGAACACCTCCGCGACCAGCACCACACCCTCGCCCGCCTCAAGGACCGCCTGCTCACCCTGCTCGCCGACATCGCCACCGCCGACCCCGTACGCTTCCGGGCAGACCTGGACCGGATCAGCGAGGAACTGACCCGGCACCTGGACGACGAGGAGAAGTGGCTGCTCCCGGCCCTGGCACAGATCCCCTTCCCACCGAAGCCGCCCGCACAGCAGGCCGGATGACGGTCGGCAGCTCGCCCCACGGGACACCGGGGAAGCGGCCCAGGATCGAGTCGTAGGCCAAAAGACGGGCCACCAACCGGTCGAGTCGCATCAACGTCTCTTTCACCAGCCGTTGAGGGAGATCCCCGGGTCGCCGACGAGGTACCGGCGAAGGGCGCTGGCGGTGGTCTCCACGAACTCCTGGGGGACCGCGTCGGCGTCGACCCAGCAGACCTGGGCATGCTTGCGTGGCTCGCGGTTCTCGGGCTCGCCGGTCCATTCGTGGGCGGCGAAGACGACGGTGAGGAAGCCGTTGGGCGCTTCGACTCCCCAGGACCCATGGATGATGTGGGCGACCTTCAACGATTCCGGCTTCACTGTCAGGCCGGTCTCTTCGTGCAGCTCGCGCACCGCGGTTTCGGTGATCGGCTCACCGGGCTCACTCTTGCCTACGGGAAGGTCCCACATGCCCTGGGCGAACTTGGCGTTCCGGCTGCGCTGGAGGAGGACGACGCGGTTGGTGGCCTTATCGTGGACGATAACGGCGGCGACCAGCAGGGTCATGGATTCGAGGGCGGGCGGGCAGGGCTCTGGGCCGGTCGTCGGTTGTCCGCTGAGCCACGGCAGGTGTCCCTTCGTCGGCCGGATGGTGGCAGCTTAGGCCGGCGCTTCGCGTGCGCGGCGGGCGAGTTCGGCGGCTCCGGGCACTTTGCGGCGCTGGAGATCAAGAGGGTGGAGCGCAGCGATGTGATGGCCTTGCGGGTGCGGTCGGAAGTCATCCCCTCCATCAAAGTCAGGGACTGGGACCAGTCGGCGACGGCCTCATCGGCTCGGGCCTGGGCGGCGACGCTATCGCCAAGGTCGGCGAAGGTGCGGGCGTGGATGATGTGGAGCAGCGCCTCGGTCTGGCCGTCCACGTGGCCAAGACCGCGGCTGAGGGCCCCTTGTCCAGCCGAGAGTGCAGCACTGAATCCGTCCCTGCTCGCGAAGCCCAGCAGCCGGAAGAACCGTCACAGCTGAGAGGTCACACGCGAGTGATTTCGATGGCGAGGGCGCCGAGCGCTTCCTTCTCGGGCAAGTAGATGGCACGGATATTGGTGAGCTGCTGTTCGCGGGTGGCGGTCGGGTTGACGTTGGCCGGCCCCTCGCCGTCGAGCAGGGATTCGAAGTCGGGGTACTCGGTGACTCGCTTGACCTTTACGTCGCAGGTTTCCTCGGTGCCCTTGATACGGAAGCGGACGATGTCGCCCGCTGCCAGGTTGGCGAGGTGCGGGTGCTTCACCCGCACCTCGATGGTCTTGGTGCCCGCGGCGACGAGGTCGAAGTACTGGCGGTAGAGGTTGAGCTCGCGCACGCGGGCGGTCGTGTCGGTCATGGGGCGTGAACGCTCCTGGTGGCTGGTGCGGTCATCATGCGGCCGATCTCGGTGGCCGAGTACGCGCGGAAGAAGTGCCGGGGGTCGGACAACAAGGTATCGGTCATGGCGAGCAGTTGCTCGGCATGGTCCGTGATGGTGCCGGGCCACTGCCGGGTGTCGAGCATCCAGTCGGCGGCACCCTCGGGTAACGGTGTATGGCCTTCGCGGATCAGCGACTTGGACAGTTTGGCGCCAGTGTCGGTGACGATCTGTGGGCAGAACAGGCGGGCGGGGAGTTGGGCGCGGGTAAGGCCGACTGCCTGGAGGGCCTCGTCGACCAGCTGGGAGCCGAAGACCCAGTCGCCGCCTTTGACCATGATGTGCAAGGTGCCTTGGGGGCCGGACAGGGCGAGTTCCTTGACCATGTTGCGGTACAGCGTGGCCAGGTCCAGGTAGGCGCCCCCGGCCGGGGTGATGGTGGCCCGGTAGGGACCGTGGTGGAGGCAGACGGCAGCCACCTGCGCGGCCTCGCGGTCGGTGGGGTGGACGCGGGTACGTTCAGCGTGTTTCTCGGCCCAGCCGCAGGCGGGGTGCGGGCAGGGGACGCGCAGGTGCGGGCTGCCGGTGGACGGTGCGAGCCACCAGCGGGCTGCGTCCAGGCGGGGCAGGAATCGCAGCCAGGTGCGGCGGAAGTGCTCGCCAGCCTGCTGCTGGGTGTAGGTCTCGACCCGGAAGGGGATGCCCAGGCGTCGTGACAGCGCGGTGAACAGGGGTTGGTAGAGGGCTGAGACGAGGTCTCCGAGAGCCTGGTCTCCGAGGGCCTGGGCGTAGGCACGCTGGTAGCGGTGGCCGGTTGCGGGGTCGGTGGCCAGCTCGTAGGGAGCGTTGTCCAGGGCGCTGAAAAGGACCTCGGTGGGCAGGCCGAAGCGGTCGCGTAGGCGGGCGGCCATGGCGAAAGCCAGGGACTGGACGAGTGAGGTGCCGATGTGCGGAGCGCCGTTGATCTGGCTGCCGACGACCAGAACGATTCGCTCGGGCGGGGCGGCCAGGATACGCGGGGTCAGAACGTCCTCGGCCCGATGGAGGGCGTTGGCGAGGACGGTGTTCGGTGAGACTGGGTGATTTGTCACGGGATGACCCCCTGGGGTGAGTTGCGGTTCATTCGGTTCGGGTGTGGCCGAAGAGGAGACGTTGGCGGAGGGTGCCGAGGTCGAGGTAGCTGTCGATCTCGGCCGGAGTGGCGCTGCGGGAGAGCGGGTCCAGGCCGAGCATGCGTTGCTCGATGACGGCTGGTGCCTCGTGGTGGACGCGGTTTGGTTGGGGCACCAGCAGCAGGCAGCACAGGGTGGCGCCGGCTGGGTCGGTGTCCAACCAGGTGGCGGTGGCCAGAGACGCGATCAGCCCGGCGGACAGCATGGAAGGTTCGGTGCGGGCGGGCGTCAGCATGCGGGCACCGCGCTGTGATGGAAGGTGGCCCAGACGCACTTGCCGGGGCCCTGCTGTTGCTCCACGCCCCAGCTGTCGGCGACGGCGGAGACGAGCAGCAGGCCACGACCGTCGTCGGCGGTGTCTCGTGGTTCCCGCTGAGTGGGCGTGCCGTCACCGTTGTCGTGCACTTCGAGGCGCAGCAGGGTGTCGTGCAGCTCTACGCGTACAAGAACCAGCCCGTCCTCGGGGGCTCCGTGGAGCACCGCATTGGTTGCGAGTTCGGAGGTGCACAGCCGGATGTCGTCAAAGCGTTCGGTCCGCCCCCACTGGGTAAGGGTCTCGGCGACGAATCCGCGGGCGGCGTGGGCGGTGCGGTCTCGCCGGGCGAAGCGCATCGAACGGTGCTCGACAGCGCCGCCGGGAGCGCGGTCCGGTGTGGGGGTTTCCGGCTCGTCAGGCATTCTGCTGGGCATGGTCAACAGCCAACCGCTGTCGCTCGTTTGGGTCGGGAGCCACCGTGGGGGCCGTTCTGGGGGCCACTATGGGGGCCAGGGTTCGTGTGCTCAGGGGAGACGGGATGGGCGACACGGGGATTGGCACGCTGCTCGCGCGGCTGCGAACCGCTCGTGGCTGGAGCCAGCAGCGGGTGGCTGATGAGTACAACGCCCTGGAGGGGCGCTCCACCAAGACCGGCAAGGAGATCGGGCGCTATGAGCGCGAGGCGCGCATCCCGGTTCCGTATACACGCGGATACCTGGCGAAGGTCTTCGGCCTCGATGTCGCGGTGCTCGACCAGGCCGTGGCGTTCAGCAAGAGCCGCCGGGACGTCGACGGTGCGACGGGGAGGCCGCTGGAGCCGTGCGCATGGCCGCAGGCGCACCCATGCCCTGTGGCGAGCGCGGTGTCGGCGGATGCGGTGGTGTCCGCCGACTTCGCCCGGTTCATCGCGCAGCGCAACGCCGACGAATTCGTCGTCGAGCAGCTGGAGGCCGACGTTGCCCAGCTTGCCCGCGCCTACGTCAGCCACCCGCTTCTGGAGCTGTACGTTGAGATCAAGCGGCTGCGGAACGGGGCGTTCGAGCTGCTGCGCGGCCGCCAGCGCCCCCAACAGACCGCCGACCTGTACGTTGCGGCCTCACGGCTGTGCGGACTGTCCGCGCATGTCTGTCTGGACCTGGGCAACTACGACTCCGCGGCCACGCACGTCCGCACGGCCCGGGCGTGCGCCGAGGCGGCCGGCCACGAGGGGATGCTCGCCTGGGTACGGGCTGTGGAGTCCCTGATCGCCTACTGGACAGGGCGGTACGAGCAGGCGGCGCGGCTGGCGCAGGCGGGTCGACAGCATCGGGCGGGCGGCAGCATCGGGGCTCGGTTGGCGAGCCTGGAGGCGCGGGCGCTGGCCATAGTCGGAGACCGGGCGGGCGCGGTGGCGGCCTTGGTGGACGCCGAGCGCTCCCGTCAGGCGATGGCCGGCCACGACGAGGTGCCGGGGGTCTTCGCCTTCCCGGCTGCCAAGCAGTTCGCGTACGCCGGAACCACCCACCTGGCGGTCGGCGGACGCGACCACGTCCGGCAGGCCATCACCAGCGCGGACACCGCGATCCGGCTCTACCGAGGCGCGGAGCTCGCCGACCAGTCCGTCGGCGACCTGTTCGCCGCCCATGTCGACCTCGCCCGCGGCCACCTGCTCCTGGGCGACCTGGATGGCACCGAGGCGATGCTCGGCTTCGTCCTCGATTCCCCGCCGGAGCGCATGTCGGCCAGCATCGTGCGGCGGCTCAGCGCGCTCGGCCGGGAGCTGGATGGGCCGCAGTACGGTGGAGCCGCGCAGGCGGCACAACTGCGCGCACGACTCCAGCACACGGCCGTCCTCGCGGGCTCACCTGCCGCCCACTCACCGGAGTTGCCGACGTGACCGACCTGCCCGCCGCACACGACGCCGCTGTCACCGACCGGGGCCGCCTCGCCGGAAGGGCCTACAAGAGCGACCGGGACCTCGCCGCGCGCCAGTCGCTCTACCAGTGGCAGACGCCCCGCTACGATCTGCCCGGCATCGTCGCCCAGCATCTGAGCGGTGTGCGCGGGCGTGTGGTCGATGTCGGCTGCGGCAACGGCAAGTTCGTCCGGCGGCTTCGGCAGGATCGGCCGGACCTGGTCGTGCTGGGCTTGGACATCGCCCCGGGAATCCTCGCCGGTGTCCCCGGTCCGGCCGCCGTAGCGGATGCCACCCGCCTGCCGCTGGCATCTGCGAGCATGGATGCGGCCTTGGCGCTGCACATGCTCTACCACGTCCCGGACATCGCCGAGGCGGTCAAGGAGCTGTCCCGTGTTGTGAGCCGTGACGGGCTGGTGGTCGCCTCGACCAACAGCGACCGAGACAAGGCCGAACTCAACGACTTGTGGCAGCGGGCCGCCGGCGACGTCCTTGGCACTGAGCGAGGCCCTGCGCGTATCTCGCTCAGTGCCCGATTCTCCCTGGAGAAGGCACCCGCCTTGCTGGGCGAAGAGTTCGGCTGCATTGAGACGATCGAGCTGCCCGGCAGGCTCACTGTCCGTGCCCCCGAGCCGGTAGTGGCGCACATGGCCTCGTACCAGGCATGGGCGGACCAGCACGATGTGCCGTTCCAGGCGACCGTCGAGCGTGCTCGCACCATCCTGGCCGAGCACATCGCCCGGCATGGGGCCTTCGAGATCACCTGCCTCGGCGGCATCCTCGTTTGCCACCGCTGACAGCACGAGAGAGCAGGTCGGCACGGCCATGCGGCGGCTGAGCACGGCCGTGCTCAGCACACCTACGATCGGCGCAAGGAGAGCTGATGAATCACAGCACGTGGAGGACGCGACGGGCCCGGCAGCTTGCCGGTGAGGCGGTGGAGTACGACCAGGAGTACGTCGACGCGCGGTTGGCCGGCGATCTCGGGCAGGCGGTCTACGACCGTCGGATCGAGCTCGGACTGTCCCAGGCCGAGCGGGCCGGGATGACACAGCCTCAGGTCTCCCGGATGGAGGGTGGCGACACCGTGCCCACGCTGCCGCTGCTGCGGCGCCTGGCGAAGGCCCTGGACGGCTCGTTGAACGTCGCTATCGACGAGGGTGACTCCCGCGTCACCTTCACCCCGCACGCCGCGTGACCCCGACGCGCACCCGGACCGTCATGGACGCCGTGTTCGGCGGCCTGCGGACCGGGTGCGGACAGGTAGACCAGGCGACCAAAGGAATCGCAGGTCAGGCGGCATGATCGAAGATCAGGCCTTCTTGGTCTCCCAGAAGATCTTGTCGATCTGGGCGATGTAGTCCAGAGCCTTCTGGCCCGTCGCCGGGTCCGTGGAGGCCTTGGCGGCGCTGAGGGCCTTGAGGGTGTCGTTGACCAGCTGGTGCAGCTCCGGGTACTTCTCGAAGTGCGGCGGCTTGAAGTAGTCGCTCCACAGCACCGAGATGTGGTGCTTGGCGAGCTCCGCGCGCTGCTCCTTGATGACGGTGGCGCGAGCCCGGAAGTGCGGGTCCTCGTTGGCCTGGTACTTCTCCTGGACGGCCTTGACGGACTCGGCCTCGATACGGGCCTGGGCCGGGTCGTACACGCCGCAGGGCAGGTCGCAGTGGGCGCTGACCTTGACCTTCGGGGCGAACAGGCGGGAGAGCATACTGCTGTCCTTCCTAAGTGATCGTCTTCTCAGGTGCGAGATTACTCCGTGGGGGAAGGCTTTTCTCGGGTGCCCCGGGGGGCTTAGGTCAAAAGTCCAGTGGCAGTCTGAGATGCCTGGGATGCTGAATGTGTACGTGACCGGAGGTGCCGTGATGCGAGAGCAGCTGCACGATCGCGGGCAGGAGCAGGACCGCGAGCGCGGTGGGCTGCTGCGGATCGGGCTCGCCGAGGTGTACAACCCGTCGATGGTGCCGACGCTGAACCCCGGTGACCGGTTGGTCGTCCGGTACGGCGCGGCCGTCCGCGCGGGCGATGTGGTCGTGCTGCGGCATCCGTTCCGCCAGGACCTGCTGATCGTCAAGCGCGCGGTGGAGCGGCGCGACGGCGGCTGGTGGGTCATGGGGGACAACCCGTACGTGGAGAACGACAGCCGGGAGTTCGGCGTGGTGCCGGACGATCTGGTGGTGGCCCGGGCCTGGCTGCGGTTGCGGCCGCGGCCGGCCGCGGGGTCCGGTCAGCGGTCGCTGACCGGGATGCTGTCGTGGGCGCTGTCCGCGGTGCGGCCGGTGCGGGTGCTGCGGCCGCTGGGGGCTGCGCGGTCGTTGTCGGGCTGGCGTGGGGCGCTGTCGGAGCGCTCGGCGTCGAGGCGTTTGCGGGCGCGGTAGGCGGCGACGTTGGCGCGGGTGGCGCAGCGGTCCGAGCAGTAGCGCCGGGACCGATTTGTCGATGTGTCGAGATAGGCGTTGCGGCAGGGTGTGGCCTCGCAGATGCCGAGGCGGTCGACGCCCAGCTCGGTGAGGTGGAAGGCGAGCCCCATGGAGGCGGTCGCGGCATAGCCGGCACCCGCGTTGGCCGCGTAGTCGGCGATGTGCATATGCCAGTCGGGGCGGCCGTCCTCGTCCCGGTGCTCATGCCCGGAGATCTGCGGGCTGACCGGGAACTCGATCAGCAGCGCGTTCAGCAGGTCCACGGCCAGCACCTCGTCCCCGCCCGCCGCCGCCTCGAAGACGGCGCGCAGCCGGGCGCGCACTGATCTCAGCCGGGTGACATCGGCGTCGGTGGCGCGCCGCGCCGCCTGCTGGCTCACCCCGAAGAGCTCGCGTACGGCCTCGACCGAGGTGAGGGTGTCGGTGCCGCGGGCGGGCTCCTCGCTGTTGACCAGGCGCACGGCGAGATCCGAGTAATAAGCCAGTTCCACTTGTGGTCCTTACGAGGGCGGGGCTAGGGTCGGTAATGGCTGATCTAGGTACGAGGGTATTACGACCGAGGGACGGGGAGAGCGTTCGATGGTGGACACCGTCGCCGCGCCGCACTGGCGGGCATGGCAGCAGAGCTGGGATCGACAGCAGGAGTGGTACCTCCCCGACCGCGAGGAGCGGTTCCGGGTGATGCTGGACGCGGTGGAGGCGCTGGTCGGCCCGGAGCCCAGAATCCTGGACCTGGCCTGCGGTACGGGCAGCATCACCGACCGGGCGGTGCGCAGATTCCCCCGCGCCACCAGCACGGGCGTGGATCTGGACCCGGCGCTGCTGACCATCGCGCGCGGCCACTTCGCGGCGGACCACCGGGTCCGGTTCATCACGGCGGATCTGCGCGACCCGAAGTGGACGGACGAGCTGCCGCACCGTTCGTACGACGCCGTACTCACCGCCACCGCGCTCCACTGGTTGGACAGCGACGCGCTGCGGGTGCTGTACGGGCAGCTGGCCGGGGTGGTGCGGGACGGCGGGGTGTTCCTCAACGCCGACCATATGCCGGGGGAGGGCACGCCGCGGATCGACGCCGGGGTGCGCGCGTTCGAGGACGCCCGGCGGGAGCGGGCCAGGGCCGAGGGCGTGCAGGACTGGGCGGCGTGGTGGCAGGCGGCGGCCGGGGATCCGGCGCTCGGCGCGCCCGTCGCCGAGCGGTTCAAGATCTTCGGCAACCCGGCCGACGGGCCCGACCACGCGAGCGGTGTGGCCGAGGCGTTCCAGCCCGTCGGCTGGCATGCGGAAGCGCTGCGCGAGGTCGGGTTCGGCGAGGCGCGGGCCGTGTGGTGCTCCCCGTCGGACGCGATGGTGCTCGCGCTGAAGTAGTTCAAGGAGCTCAAGCGGGCACGGGCGGTACGGGCCGGGTTCGGGCCGTACCGCCCGTCGTGCGCTGCCGAACAGCTCTACAGAACCTTCGACAGGAACGACTTCGTCCGCTCGTGCCGCGGATTGGTCAGCACTTCGCGCGGATGCCCGGACTCCACGACCACCCCGTCGTCCATGAACACGATGGAGTCCCCGACCTCGCGGGCGAAGCCCATCTCGTGGGTCACCACGATCATGGTCATCCCGTCCTCCGCCAGCCCGCGCATCACATCCAGCACATCGCCGACCAGCTCCGGGTCGAGCGCCGAGGTGGGCTCGTCGAAGAGCATCAGCTTCGGCTCCATGGCCAGCG
>NZ_JBSFMM010000073.1:0-48516 GCF_053599555.1 Streptomyces sp. NPDC000941 | reverse complement strand
GCCCGCGGACGGGTGTCCGCGGGCCCCGGGTGCACGGCTCACTCGATACGGTAACCGAGCGCGGCTCACCAAGCTCGGCTCACCACGTACGGCTCACCGGGTGGAGTGTCCGCGTACGGCGTGGGTGCCGGGGTCGTGGCCGGCCAGGGGCGCGATATGCGCTGCGGCCGCGGTGCCGGGGGCGGTGCAGGACTTGCCGTTCAGCGTGTAGTCGCCCGGCGCGAGATTGGTGCCGGTGTAGGAGCCGTTGAAGCCGATGGTGGTGGAGGCGCCGGTGGCCAGCGCGGCGTTCCAGCCGGCGTCCTTGACGGTGACCTGGGTGCCGCTCTGGCTCCAGGTGCCGTTCCACCCCTGGGTGACCTTCTGGCCGCCGGCGAGGGAGAAGCCCAGCTGCCAGCCGTTGAGGGCGGGGCCCTTGTTGGTGAGGGTGACGGTGGCGGTGAAGCCGGAGCCCCAGTCGTTGCTCACCCGGTAGTCGACCGTGCAGGTGGCGGCCGGGGCCGCGGCGGTGGTCAGCCGCACCGTGGCCGAGGGTGGCGAGCTGCGGCCCGCGGTGTCCTTGGCCACGACGCGGAAGGTGTAGGCGGTGGACGGGGCGAGGCCGGTGACGGTGGCGCTGGTGGCGGGGGCGTCGACCGTGGCCACCGGGGCGCTGCCCACGGGGTCGCCGGAGTACACCTGGTAGCTCGCCACCGGGGACGAACCGGCGGTGGACGCCGCCCAGGACAAGGTGGCCCGGTCCGGACCGACCGCGGTGGCGGTCGGGGTACCGGGGGCGGTGGGCGGCTTCGCCTCGGACGACCCGGCGGGCAGGACGTACTCGGTGATGGAGTACGCGGGGAAGGTGGTGGTGAACCCGCCGTCGGTCAGCGGTTGATCGGCCAGGTGCTTGATCGAGGTGACGTCGTCCTGGCCGTAGCGGTAGACCTGCGCCGAGCCGGTGAGCCCGGTGCGGCCGGTCACGGACACCGGGGCGGTCAGATCGCCGGTGGTCTTGTTGACGACCATCACGGTCAGCGCGTGGTCGCTGTCGCGCTCGGCCGCGTAGACCGAAAGCTTCTCCTGGTCGGCGCTGGCCGCCTGGACCGCGGTGTCGCCGAACGCGCCGCCGTTGCCGTCGTAGTTGCGGAACATGCGGAAGGCGTAGGCGCCGGGGTCGGTGGACTTGGGCGGTGACCACAAGGTGGCCAGGTCAAGGTCCTCCCGGCCGAAGATGCCGAGCACATCGGCCTGCGCGAGGGCGCCGTCGATGTGGTCCAGCGCGCCCCAGTTGTACTCGGTGATGGCGAGCTTGGTGCCCGGGTAGTTCTCGTCGACCAGGGAGCGCATCCGGGGGATGTACTGGACGGGCTGGTTGATCCAGCTCTCGTCCACATACGTGGGGTCCCACAGCTGTCGCGTGGAACGCAGCCGCAGCTCCTGGGTGGCGGGGTCGTCATTGCCGCTGGACACCCCGGACTGCTGCGGATAGATGTGGTTGTCGAAGTAGTCCAGGATGCGGCGGCCGTGGCTCTGCTCGTACGCCTTCATCTGCTGGAGGTACCAGGGGGCGAACTGCTGCCCGCCGTGGGCCGCCCGGTCCGGGGGGTTGGACCAGCAGTCGCCGCCCTTTTCGTTGCAGGTCTTCTGGTCGAGGCCGGAGTAGATGAGGGAGTTCAGGCCCCAGCCGACCGGGCCGAGGGTCTGCGCACCGGGGTCCGCTTCCTTGATCGCGGCGGCGGTGGCGTAGGTGCTGTCGCGTATCTCGTCATAGCCCGCCCCGGCCGGGTGGACATCCCGGTGGGTGGTGAACCACAGGTCGGGCTCGTTGTCGAGATCGTAGAAGCGCACCCCGCCGGCGTCCGCGGACCCGTAGGCGCGGTTCAGATACTCCACCCAGCCCTTGGTGAACTCCGGGCCGGCGGCGACGCTGGTGTCGGCGGGGTCGTTACCGGTGACGTTGGTGTCGTCGCTCTTCACGCCGTTGCCGCAGTCCGGGCGCCACTGGGCGTCGCTGCCCTTCTGGGGCCCGTACTTGGCGATGCTGAAGCCGCAGGCGGCGTTGCGCGCCGCCGTCGTCGAGCCGACCATCGGCACGGTCAGTATGGTGTCGGTGCCCGTGCGGCGGTTCTGGTCGACGAACTTGTCGGCTTCCGAACCGTCCGGCAGTTGGGCGGTGCCGTTCTCGTAGTAGAGGTTCTCGAAGTACCAGTCGGAGCCCGCGTTGTAGGCGTCGAGCTTGTAGTTGTAGCGGGTGGTGGCGTTTCCGCCCCAGCGCCGCACCGGCAGTCGCAGCTCCTTGGCCAGCGCCTCCTCGGCGAAGTTGATCCCGTAGACATGCGGGTCGATGGCGTGGCGCCCGGTGGTGGCGTCGACCCTGAGGGCGGGGCCGTCCGCGGCGGCGGAGGGCCGAGTGCCTTTGTCCGATAAGTCGCTGGCCTGAACGGGAGCGGCCAGACCGGCACCGGCCACCAGCAGTGCCGCGGCCACCAGCGCGGCTCTTCGAGTCATGCGCATGGTCTCCTTCCATGCGGCCATGCGACACGGCTCAGCCACGCTCGCCCCGCACGGCGGGACACGGGCGCACGGGCCATGGCACCGAGGGGGCAGTGCCGTACGGCCTGACAACGGGGGGAATGGTGCGCGAGAGCGCATGGGAGCGCTCCCAAGAGCCTTCACATGGTCAGTGAGGTCCGGGGCGCTGTCAAGGGGCCTGAGCGGCAGAGCACCCCTGACCGGGGCGCGCTACAGTCGGCCACGTACGGGAAACTCCTTGAACTCCTCCGCCGGAACCGTCCCGGCCCGGCCGCTCAGCGACGTATCGCCATCGATGCCTCTGACGTGGAGCCACTTATGACCACACCGCGGGACTTGTTGATCGTCGCCATGGGCACGGTGCCCGACCGTCCGGTGGAGCGCGGAGATCTGTCGCTCGCGCTCGCGGGGGCCGAGATGATCGACCTCATCGGTGCCCATGCGCTCAGCCTGGACGGCGATGTCATCGTGCCGGGCCCGCAGCCGGCGATCGCCGATCGTCTGTTGGACGAGGCCGCGTCGTCGCTGGATCGACAGGCGCCGTACGAGGCGGTCGGCGACTGGCTGTGGCGCAGAGGCCGCGGTCTGTCCGCGGCCTACGCGGCCGAGCTGGAACAGGAGGGGGAGATCACCCGGCGCCGCCACCGCTGGACACCCTTCCGGACCAGCCGGCCCGTACTGGCCGACTCGCCCGCGCACCACGAGGCGGCGGACCGCTGGACATCGGACGAGCCCGTCCTCGCCGCGCTCGCGGCGGCCGTCGGGATCCGCGGCGAGCTCCCCGGGGACGCCCCGGCCGTGGCCGACGAGGCGGTGGTGACGGTGCTCGCCGCGGTGCACGACGCGGTCATGGAGCTGGGGGCCGTACGGCAGCGGCGGGCCATCGAGGAAGCGGCCTTCGACAACATCTGGCGAGGCGACTAGCGAGGCGACTGGTGGGGCGCCTGGTGGGGCGCCTGGCGGGGCGGTGCGGGACCGCTCACAGACAGTTGCGGGTGAGCCATTCGTCGGCGTTGTAGGTGTCCTTCGCCGGGTCCGGTGCGATGGCGGGCTGTTCCTCGACGGTGTCCTCCAGGCGGATGCGCTGGGGCAGGGTGCCGAATCGAGCGCGTCGTGCGGCCTCGACGTTATCGCGTATCTGCTCGGGCTGTGCCATGTCGTCGCCTTCCGTCACCGCTCTGGTAGGTGACGAGCGTTGCAGAAGTTGTAGTCACCCGTCAAGATGGTGACGTGAATCTGGATCACGTATTTCTCTGCGGTAACCCCGCTCTCGACCTCGCCGCGACGCTCCGCGCCCGCCGTTCGGTGCGGTTCGAGATGTTCGTGTCGCCGGACCGGCTGGACGCCTGGTATCTGGAGTCGGGAATCGTCGACGCGGTCTCCGCCAGTCAGGAGGCCGATGTCGAGCAGGCGATCGCCGTACGGGAGGCCGTCTACGGGCTGATCAAGGCCCGCCTCGCCGGGGACGCGTACGACGGTGAGGCGCTGGCCCTGGTGAACGGCATGGCCCGCAAGCCTCCCGCCGCGCCCCAGCTCACCGCGTCGGGCCGGTGGACCGAGGCGACGCCGGAGGAGGCGCTGGCCACCGTTGCGCGGCACGCCGTCGAGCTTCTCGGCGGGCCGGATGTGCCGCTGCTCAAGGAGTGCGGCAACCCCGAATGCACCCGCGTCTACATCGACCGGTCGCGCGGTATGCGACGCCAGTGGTGCGGCATGGAGTCCTGCGGGAACAGGGTCAAGGCGGCGGCGTACCGCGCCCGTAAGAAGCAGGTGCGGGTGGCCGAGGCCGGCTGACGCCACACAGCCGGCGCCATCCACGTGTCACCTGTCGCGTGTCATGTGGATGGCGCCGGCCGAGTGGGCGCCGTATCAGCTCACATCGGGGGCCTCGGCGTACTGCGCCACCCCGTGGCCGAAGGACCAGTCGATCGACTCGTTCTCGGTCAGCACGATGAACACGTTCCGCGGCTCGGTCCCCGCGTACGCGTGGGCGAGCTCGGCGATCCGCCGGTACAGCGCCCGTTTCTGGGTGGGTGTCCGCCCGGAGCGCATCGTGATCGCGATGTACACGATGCCGTCATCGCGCCGTATGCCGAGGTAGTTGTCGTAGCGCAGGGTGCTGCCGACGCCGTCGTGGCAGGTCAGGACCTGGAACCGGTCGTCCGGCGGAAAGCCGATGGTCTCCACCATGGCGTCGTGTACGGCGCGGCCGAGCGCGTCGAGCCGGTCACGGTCGGCCCCCAGTGCGTCGATGCGGACGAAAGGCATGTCGGCGGTTCTCCTCTCAGGGCTCTCAGTGCTCTCGTACATACTAGTAGGTACAGTCAACCTCGGGCGATGCTCACCTGCTCGAACCGGGTGGTGCTGTGGGCCAGGGGATCGCGGGAGCAGGCCACGAGCCCCACGTAGTAGGGCGCGTCGCCGAAGGCGGGAATCGCTCCCTCGGCGAGTGCGGTCCAGGTGACACCGTCATCGCCGGAGACGGCCGCGGCGAAGGTGGTCCCGGTGCGCCGCAGCCGCAGCAGACAGGGGAGCCGGACACTGCCCGTACCGGAGAAGCCGGAGAAGGCGGAGGCGCCGGCCACGGTGGTGCGCAGCATCAGCTGCGCGGTGGCCCCGCCCGTGACGATCGCCCCGGCCGCCTGGTCGAACGGCGACAGGGACTTGGCCATGAGCAGCCCCACCCGGTCCGAGGTGGCGGAGCCCGCGCGGGAGACGAGCCGGGCGGTGATCTCGCAGTCGCCGGTGACGGGACGCCGCACGAACTGCCCGGTCATTCCCTGACCGTTGACGTTGAGGTCGACCCCGGCGCCGCGTACGACGAAGGCCCCGTCGTCGTACGCGGTGCTGCCGGGCGTACGGATCGCCACCACGCCGAACGTCCCGAACGCGCGGTCGTCGAGGACGGTGTCGCCGAGATCGCCGTACGACCAGGGGGCGGGCGGAGGCGTGCCCACCGCGAGCGTGAGTGTGCCCGTCGCGGTCCCGGCCGCGTTGCCCGCGGTGGTGGTGACGCGGAACTCGCCGGTTTCGGTGGGTGTTCCGGAGATGAGGCCGGTGCGCCGGTCGACGCTCAGCCCCTTGGGCAGACCGTCGGCGAGGAACCGTACGGGCTCGTGCGAGGCCCGGAGCAGATGGCGGAAGGGGACACTTCGGTTCGCGAACGCGGTGGCGGGGGAGGTGAGTTGCGGCGTGGCGGGGGTGGGCATACGGGCCTCGGCGGGGGCCGAGCGCGGGCCGTGGCCGCCGCTGTTCGTCTTCGCGACGGCGTAGTGGTACGCCGTACCGGGCGAGCCGGTGGCGTCGGCGTACCGGATGCGGGTGCCGAAGCCGACCGGGCCGATGTCGGTGGCGACGGTCTCGCACGGGCCGTCGGCGCGAGCGGCCCGCAGCACCGTGTACCGGGCCGAGAGGTCCGGATCGGTCCAGGCCAGCTCGACGGCGTCGGCGCCGGTGGTCGCCCGCAGGTCGGCGGCGGTGCGCGCGGGGCGCGGCATGGACCAGACCGGGCCGGTGGTGGCGGAGGTGACGCCGACGTTGTCGAAGGCCCCGGTGCCTGTCTCGGCGTAGGGCTCGGCCACGCCCAGACCGGAGGTGAGGACCAGCCCCGCGTACACCGTCCGCCCCAACTCGACCTCGCTGGAGCCGACTTCGGTCCACCGGACACCGTCCGGGGAGATGGCTCCGGTGCAGCGCCCGCCCTTCCGCCGCACCCGCACCCAGTACGGAGCCCGCAGCCGGTAGCCGTCGCCCGCGCCCTCGACATACGGGGCATCCAGAGGCGTCGCCGACTCCGGCAGGGTGCCGAGATCGGAGATCGGGAAGGCGGCGGCGGTGGTGATCGCCTGCTGCTGGGACGGTGGCACGGGGGTGTTCCCGGTCGCCGAGGTGGCGGCCCCGGCCGCGGGGCGCACCGTCCACACCCCGCTCCAGGTGTGCAGCGGCAGCCCCTGGATCAGCATCGAGGCGTGCGGGGCGGCCGCGTCGAGGGAGCCGCGGAGGGTGACCCCGATCTTCGAGTACTGCGAGCTGAGCGGCCATACGACGCGCGCGGTGACGGTGCCGTCGCCGGTCAGCGGGAGGTGTACGAGGCGGTGGGCCTCCGCGGTGCCGCTCGCCTCCAGGACGAAGCGCTCGCCGTCGAAGGTGGCGGAGCCGGGGATCGTCGCGTCCCCCACGTCCCGGGTCGCCCAGGGGCGGGGGAGCCCGGCGGTCGCCGCGGCCCAGCCCGAATCGCCGCTGCTGCCGCGTGCGTTGGTGGCGCTGACCGTGTAGTAGTACGTCCGGCCCGCGCGCACATCCCGGTCCGCGTACGCCGGGGTGGCCACACCGGACGCGATCCGCTCGTACGGCCCCGTGGGACGGGTGGCCCGCCGCACCGTGTACCCGGCCGCCCACGCGGACGGCAGCCAGGACACGGTGATCGCGTGGTCGTCGCCGGTGGCGGTGGTCCCGGCGGGGGCCGTCGGCGCGGCGGGCGAGCCTTGCGCCCCGGCGTAGGTGAGCGTGCCCCAGCTCGGCAGATCGTCGTTACCGCCCTCCACCACGCGCGCACCGCCCGCGCCCCGGAAGACGACCCGCTCGGTGTTCGGGGCGTCGAGGCCGCGCACACCGGCGTAGTGCGCGTACGCCATCTCGTAGATCGGGGGCAGGGCGCCGCGTACCTTCTCCGACACGGTCGTCTTGATGTACTTGCCCGTCCGGTCGAGGTCGGGGGTGAAGGGGACGTCGTCGCCGAGGTTGTAGCGGGCGGCGTACTCGACGCATCCGAGGATGCGGTGGTCGTCGTAGCCCCACAGATCGACGCCCTGGTTCCAGGCGACCTGGGCGGCGTCGCCGAGCAGACCGACCGCGAGCTGTTCATGGCCCTGGTCGCGCCCGCTCTCCTGGCCCTGGCCCGCGTCGGTGACGATGCGGTGGCGGACGCTGCCGTTGCCCGCGCCGGCCGCGGCGAAGCGCAGGGCGTCCTCGAAGAGGGTGCGCTCCTCGCAGAAGACGCCGATGGCCAGGATGGTCTGGAGGGCCGTGAGGTCCCAGTTGCCGTTGGCGTAGAGCATGTAGCCCGACACGGCCGGATACCAGACCCGCAGGAAGGACTCCTCGCAGCGGGCGATGTCGGCCGGCGCCCAGCCGTCGTAGCCGCCATGGCGCAGCAGCTCGGCCGCGTTGAGGAACTTGAACGCCTGGAGCCCGGCGCCGAGCGGTCCGTCGGCTCCGGTGACGGCGGTGAGCGAGGCCGACCAGGCGTTGAGGATGTCGCGGGCCTTGTCGGCGTGGGCGCGTTCGCCGGTCACGCACCACATGAGGGCGTTCTGGTAGGCGGCGGCCGAGTCGGCCACGGCCTGGTTCATGAAGTTCGAGGGGCCACGGCCCCAGGAGGTGATCTGGCCGGTGTTCTGCACGGTGTACGACGAGGAGGAACGGGCGTGCGCGGCGAGCGCCAGATACCCGTCGTGGATCGGCGATTCCTTGGCGGCCACCGCGGCCTTCATCCGGGCGAGGTCGGCGGCGCTGTGCAGCAGCCCGGGGTGGGCGAAGGCCCGCGGCGCGGTGTTCTCCTGGGCCCGGGCCGAGCCGGGCGCGAGCAGGCCGCTCGCGCCCGAGGCGAGCAGCAGGGCGGCGGTGCCGCCGAGGAAACCACGGCGGCTGGGTGCGGGGTTAGTCATGGCGCCGGGGTTCGTCATGACGCGGCGGCCTCTGCGGTGGTGATGAACTTCAGGTCGGTCACATGCTCGTTGGTGTGCATCGGGAGGTAGTCCGTGGCGAGATACCAGCCGGGTTTCTTCATCGAGTCGGCGATGACTTTGCCGTTGATCAGCAGGTTCTCGAAGGTGACGTTCCTGATGGCGTGTTCGGCGTCGTAACCGAGCAGCAGACAGGTGTTGGTACGGGTGCCGGTGTAGCTGAGGTCCTTGATGTAGACGTCCTCGATGCCACGCCCGACCGAGGTGTTGTACTTCGTGTTGTACATGATCCGCATATGGATCAGCTGGCCCTCCCGGAAGTCCTCGACCCGGACACCGTCCACGCGTACGTTTCTGATGAGGTTGCTGTCCCCGGGGTTGAGCGCGATACAGCCCTGGTAGCCCAGCTGGGGTTCGCGGTGGTCGCAGATGTCGAGGTTCTTGAAGGTGAGGTTCTCCAGCACCTCGGGGCTGTCGGTGTTGCCGTGGGTGCCCACGTTGATGGGGTGGGCGACATCCGCCCACAGGGTGGAGTTCTTGACGGTGATGTGGCGGGTGTCGCCGTAGTAGTCCCAGCGGTGGGTGTAGATCGCCACGCAGTCGTCGGCGTTGCGCATGAAGACGCCGTCGATGGTGACATGGGAGCTGGAGAAGATGTCGATGCCGTCGCCCCAGCCCTTGGAGGAGAAGGAGCCCATGCCGCGGATGGTGACGTCCTTCGACTCGCCGACGGTGACCGCGTAGCCGTTCGGATTGAGCATGGTGACCTCGCCGATGGAGATGTCCGAGGAGCCCTCGACGGTGGCGCCCCCGCCGGCCGCCGCGTGGATCACCCCGCGCCCGATCAGCCGGGCGTCCCGGACGTCCTTGAACACCACCCGTGACTTGAGCACCGCGCCGCCGTGCAGATACACGGTCTTGCCCGAGGGCACGGTGACCGTGCCGTCGGGGGTGGTGTGCACACCGGGGCCGAAGTAGATGACGTCGGGGTCGTCCTCGGCGGGCCGGTGCTTCTCCAGGGGGCGGGCGAACAGGTGGAGACAGTCGAAGATGTCGTCGTCGACCTGGACGACGACATTGCGCGGCTGGTCGAGGGTGAACCGCAGCGTGTCGCCGAGGAGGTCGGGCTTGATGCCGTACGAGTCGGGGCGCACGCGCACCGTGGTCACGCCGCCCTTGACATAGGTCACCTCGACCTCGACCTCGCCCGAGAAGTCGAAGTACGCGAGGGACGATTTCTGCTGCTGGCCGGAGCCGGTGGTGGTGTTGACCAGGTTCAGGGTGGCCAGATAGGTGCCGAGTCTCTGCCAGGCGCCGCCGGGGTTGCGGACCTTGACGGCGAAGCTGTCCGTCTTGACCGGGGCTCCGTTCGGTATGTCGTAGGTGACCAGCGTGGGCGCGGGGTCGCCCGCCTGCTGCGCCCGGGCGGACCCGGCCGCCGCGGTGCCGGTGAGGCCGGCGGCGAGCGCCGTGGCGCCCGCCGCCTGGAGGGCGGTACGGCGGGACAGAGGCCTGTTCATGCCTGACTCCTGATTTCTTGCGAAGCGTGAAAACTCATAGCAACCGGTTGCTGAGACCAAGTGGCCAGAGCTTCTTCCTGTCGCGAAACGACGTCAAGAGTCACGGCAGACTTTCGAAAAAACTGTGCCAAGCGGCCCGCAACCGGTTGTGCGCAGTGTTTGAGCGCACGCCTGCCGGGCAACGATGCGACAGCCCCCGGCGGGGCAGGGCGGATCCCCCGCGATCACCCGCGGACCGTCCGCGGATCACCCGCGGATCACCCGTCAGGAACGGAGAGGACGACCTATGACGCGCATCGTGCGCTTCGCCGACGACACCGAGACCGTACGGACCGGAGTCGCCGACGACACCGGCGCGATCCGGACCTTCCCCGGCGCGCCGCTGGTCGCCGAGGTGCTGCGGCTGTCGGCGGCGGAGCTCCGGACCCTGGTCGAGGACACCGCCTCCGGCCCGGCCACCGCCGATGAGCGGGACGTTCTGCTGCTGCCGCCGCTGGACGGGCTGATGGAGCTGTGGGCCGCGGGGGTGACGTACGAGCGCTCGCGCGAGGCCAGGGTGGAAGAGAGCACCGAGCAGTCCGTCTACGAGCGGATCTACGACGCCGAGCGCCCGGAGCTGTTCTTCAAGTCGCAGCCCTGGCGGGTGGTGACCGACGGCGAGCCGATCGCCGTACGGGACGACTCCGAGCTGAACGTCCCCGAGCCCGAACTGGCGCTGGTCCTCAACCGGCACGGCGAGACCGCCGGCTATCTGGTCTCCGACGACGTCAGTTCACGCTCCCTCGAGGGCGAGAACCCGCTCTACCTCCCCCAGGCGAAGATCTACGCCGGAAGCGCCGCGGTGTCCTCGGGCATCGTGCCCGCCTGGGAGATCGAGGCACCCGACGCGCTGGACATCAGCCTGGTGGTGTGGCGCGACGGCGAGGCGGCGTACCGGGGGACGAGCTCCACCGCCGCGTTCCACCGCACCCCGAGGGGTCTGGTGAACCACCTGTGGCGCTCCCAGCCCTTCCCCGACGGTGCGGTGCTGTCCACCGGTACGGGCATCGTGCCCGCGCTCGACTTCACGCTGAGCGCCGGGGACGTGGTGGAGATAGCCATCGACGGGGTCGGCACGCTGCGCAACCCGGTACGGGCCAGCCAGGCCGAACTGGACTGGCTGGTGGAAGCGATCAGCCACCCGCTGACGCGCCGTGCGCACCGGAGCCGCGTCTCGGGGTGATCCCGCCGGGGCCGAGGTGTACGGGCGCGGCCGTGGTTCCCCGGACGACGAGGTGGGGGGCGACGACGGCTTCGCCACCGGGTGCGTCCGTACCAGATGTGTTCCCGCCGGATGTGTCGCTGCCGGACGGTTCGGCGGCGGATGGCTCGGCGCCGGATGTGCCCGCCCCCTCCAGCCGTGCGATGGCCCGGCCGACGGCGAGTTCGGCCAGGCGCGGGATGTCCTGGCCGACGGTGGTGAGGTTGATATGGGCCAGGCGGGCCAGGTGGCTGTCGTCGAAGCCGATGACGGAGATCTCGTCGGGGACGGACACCCGGGCGCGGAGGAGGATGTCGAGGACGCCGGTGGCGCAGCGGTCGTTGAAGGCCAGGACGGCGGTGGGCCGGGGGTCGGCGGCCAGGAGGGCGCGGGCCGCGGTGGCGCCCTCCTCCTCGGTCAGGCCGCCGGGCAGGACGCGGGCGCGGTCGGCGAGGCCGTGGCGGTTCATGGCGGTGCGGTAGCCGCGGCGCCGGTCGGCGGCGCCCGGTGCCCTGCCGCCGTCGATGTGGGCGATGTCGCGGTGGCCGAGGGCCACCAGGTGGTCCACGGCCTGGCGGGCGCCTTCGTCGTCGGCGGTCCGTACGACATCCACACCCGGGACGGACCCGCGCAGCCGGCGGGCCACGGAGACGACCGGCAGTTGCCCGGCGAGCTCCGCCAGCCGCGCGGTGGGGGCCTGCGGGCCGAGCAGGATCAGGGCCTCGCAGCGGTCGGCCAGCAGGGTGTCGGTGGCGCGCTGCTCGCCGCGGCCGGCGGATACGGCGCTCAGCGCGATCTGGTAGCCGGCCGGCTCGGCCACCGCGTAGATGCCCTCCAGCAGATCGGAGTGGAACGGGTGCTGGAGGCCGAACTGCACCCCGAGGAGATGCGACCGGTGGCTGCGCAGCAGCCGCGCCCGGGCGTCGGGCCGGTAGCCGATTTCCCGCGCGGCCTCGAGGACCCGCTCGCGGGTGGCGGCGCCGGCGCCCTTCGCGTCGCGCATCACGATGGAGACCAGCGCCGTCGACACGCCGGCCCGCGCCGCGACATCGGCGAGGGTGGGGCGCTTCCCCTGGGGGACGGCCGGCGTCGGTGGCACCACTGGTCTCCCTGGAGTCGAGGTTTCGTCGTCCGGCCGTCGATCGTAGCCGAGCGGGACACCACCCCGAATGTCGCGGCTCCACGACTTCTATAACGTTCTAGTCGGCTGCGTGGCCACCTCTTGACAGAGCGCCGGGCCGAGTGGCGTACTGCTGCCCGCGACTAGAACGTTCTAGTCGGTTCTGGTCAGCGGTCTCGTCGAACAGGTCGCGGAGAGGTCGAGCAGCGATGTACACATTGGCGGTCTGTGCCGAGATGGTCTTCCGGGATCTGCCCGTCCAGGAGCGGGCGCGGCGCGTCCACGACGCCGGTTTCCAGGTCGAGATCTGGGACTGGACCCGCCACGATCTGACCGCCCTCGAGCGCAGCGGCGCGGTGTTCTCCTCGATGACCGGCTATGTGCGCGGCAGCCTCACGGACGAGGAGGGGGCGGCCGAACTTCTGCGTACCGCCGAGGAGTCGGTCAAGGTGGCCGAACGGCTCGGCTGCCCCCGGCTGAATCTGCACGGCACCGGTCTGGACGGCGACGGTCTGCCGGTCGTGCCGGTGGCGGGGGAGGCCACCGGGGAGATGTGGATCGCCGCCCACCGCACCCTCACCCGCCTCGCCGAGCTGGGCGAGCGCACCGGGGTCACCTTCACCCTGGAAAACCTCAACACCGCCGTCGACCACCCCGGTGTGCCGTTCGCGACGGCCGCCGACACCCTGGCCCTGGTCGCCGCCGTGGACCGGCCCGGTCTGCGGATGAACCTGGACCTCTACCACGCCCAGATCGGCGAGGGAAACCTGATCGAGCTGATCCGCCGGGCCCACGGCCAGGGCCTGATCGGCGAGATCCAGGTGGCCGACGTACCCGGCCGCTGTGAGCCCGGCACCGGGGAGATCAACTACCCGGCCGTCGCACACACCCTCGCGTCCCTCGGCTACGACGGCACGGTCGCCATGGAGGCATGGGCCTCCGGCGAAAGCGACCTCGCCCTGGAGCGGTTCCGCTCCGCCTTCAGCCTCTGACCGCACCCCCCACGGACATCACACCCCCTATGGACTTACGGAGCACCCGCACATGACCACGCGACACCCCCTCCCCGTCGGCCTCGTCGGCGCCGGACGGATGGGCTCCTTCCACGCCGAAACCCTCGCCCACCGCCTTCCCGGCGTACGGCTCGCCGCCATCGCAGACCCGGCCCCGGGCGCCGCGCGGCGGCTCGGCGACCGGCTCGGCTGCCCCACGGCGTACACCGAGATCGGGGAGCTGTTCGCCGACCCCGGCATCGAGGCGGTGGTCATCGGCACCCCGGCACGCACCCACGCCGACCTCGTCGAGGCCGCGGCCCGGCAGGGCAAGGCCGTCTACTGCGAGAAGCCCATGGCCGTCAGCCTCGCCGACGCGGACCGCGCCATCGCGGCCGCCGCCGACGCGGGCGTCCCCCTCCAGGTGGGCTTCAACCGCCGCTACGACACGGGTTTCCGTGCCGCCCACGACAAGATCGCCGCCGGCGCCATCGGCACACCGCAGCTGCTGCGCTCGCTCACCCGCGACCCCAAGCTGGCCGACCCGGCGCCCATCCCGCCGTGGACGATCTTCCTGGAGACCCTTGTCCACGACTTCGACACCCTGCGCTTCCTCAACCCCGGCGCCGAGCCGGTCGAGGTCTTCGCCATGGCCGACGCTCTAGTGCGCCCCGACTTCAAGGACCGCGGCCTGCTCGACACCGCCCTCGTCACCATCCGCTTCGACAACGGGGCGCTCGCCACCGCCGAGGCCAACTTCCAGGCCGTATACGGCTATGACGTCCGTGGCGAGGTCTTCGGCTCGGCCGGCATGCTCACCATGGGCGAGCTCCGCCGCAGCCATCTGACGGCCTACGGCCCGGACGGCATCACCGCCGACTGTGTCGGCTACGACCAGGACCTCTTCCGCGACGCCTACGTCGCCGAACTCGCCGACTTCACCGAGTGCGTGCGCACGGCGGGCACCCCCTCCGTCACCGGCGAGGACGCCCGCGCCGCGCTGTCCATGGCCCTCGCCGCCATCCGGTCGATCACCACGGGTGGCCCGGCCCGTATCGACGAGCTCCAGGACCGTTGACGCCAAGCCTTCCTTGGAGTCTCCGCCGCGCGAGGGCTACGGGAGGATGGAGTCGACGTAGCCGCCGTCGACGCGCACGGCCCCGCCCGTGGTGGCCGACGCGAAGGGAGAGCTGAGGTAGACCGCCATATTGGCGATCTCCTCCGGCTCGATCAGCCTCTGGAGCAGCGACTGGGGCCGGTGCTTGGCCATGAACTCCCGCTGCGCCTCGTCCCAGGGCAGACTGGAGTCCACCAGTTCGTACACGAAGTCCTCGACGCCGCCGGTGTGCGTCGGCCCGGCGATCAGCGAGTTGACGGTCACCCCGGAGCCCGCGGCATCCTTGGCGAAGCCGCGGGTCACCGCGAGCAGCGCGGTCTTGGACATGCCGTAGTGGATCATCTCGGCGGGGATGACGACGGCGGAGTCGCTGGCGACGTTCATGATCCGGCCCCAGGACCGGCTCTTCATCGCGGGCAGATAGGCGCGGATCATCCGTACGGCGGCCAGCACGTTCACCTCGAAATAGCGTCGCCACTCGTCGTCGCTGATCTCCAGCGCCGGAACGGCGCCGAAGATGCCCAGGTTGTTGATGAGGATGTCGACGTCCGGGACGGCGGTGGTGACCTGCTGGGCGCCGTCTTCGGTGGTGATGTCACCGGGGGCGGGGACGAGGGTGCCACCGCCGTCCGCCGCCCCCTTCAGTTTTTCGATGGCGGCGGCCACGGACTCCTCCCGGCGTCCGTTGACGGCGACACGGGCGCCCGCCCGCGCCAGTCCGGCGGCGATGGCGAAGCCGATGCCCTGGGTCGACCCGGTGACGAGGGCGGTTTTGCCGGAGAGATCGATCAGCACGGTGCTCCTCCAAAGGGATGCGGTACGCGGACCAAGAGACGGTTGGGTGTCGGGTGTCCATGCCGGTGCCGCGGAAACAGCGGCCCGGGGTGGTGTGCGGTCGTCGGGCCGCACCGGGTGGCAAGCGATCACAGTAATTGCGTACGCGTTTAGTTGCAAGCGCGCAGTATCTGCGCTCCGGCGGTGCGCGGATCACCACCTGTTGACCCGCTCGGACGCGAAGGGCGGCACGTAGAGTGGATCGGATACGGAGGCGGTCCGGGCCGCGGACGCGGGGGGGTGCGGAGTGAGTGATCACGGCGAGGCGGGGACGATCGCGTGACTCAGTGCGATGCGATGTACCGATTCGTCGAGGACGAGTCGGAGCGGGAGATCATGACCGCGACCGATGTCCGGGGCTTCTTCGTCGAGCCGTCGATCGGCGAGTCGGAGATCGTCACCGCGGTCGGCTCGTCACTGCGGCCGGAGCGGGTCCCCGTGCTCTTCGAGGACGTCGAATTGCGGGTGAGGGACGTCCGAGGGCGCGAGATCGGCGGCTACTACATCGGTAGGGTCGAGGTGACGGACTTCAGGGACAGCATGACCGTCCCGGGCGGCACCGATCTGGCCCTGTCCTTCTTCGGATACGGCTCCCCCCATCCGTATGCGGGGGAGATCTGGCAGACCTGGGCACAAGGCCCTCCGGCCGAATCCGGAATGTGGAAGAAGCTTCCCCCCGAAGCGCATGACAGCTGGCTCCACGTGGTCCAAGCGGCCTGGTTCCGCACGGGCCATCAGGCCAGACGCTATGGGGACGCGACCACGTGTGAAATCGCGGGAGCGGACCTCGCCAATATCGCAGGCTTTTACTGCGAGCTGGGCGAGGCGGTCAATGGACCGGGCGGTTATTTCGGCTCCAATCCCAGCGCACTCGACGACTGCCTCATCAACAGCGGTGCCCGCCGGGAGCCGCCTTTCCGGCTGGTGTGGCAAGACTTCGAGAGCTCGCGGCGCGCCATGGGCGACGAAGAACTGGGCTATGTGATTTCCGTCCTGAGTGAATACGGAATCGAGATCGAGTGCCCGCCCTCCGGCTGACGGCTCGGCTGCCGGCGTGGTCGGCGCCGGGCCTCGGCGCGGTGGGAATGCCGGGGCCCGCCAGGCGTTGAACCCTGTGTGAGCTCTGTGATCGCCTCGACCCTCTTCTCGATCCTCGACCGCTCGCGGATCCGCGAGGGATTCGGCGGTCCGCAGGCGCTGCGCGACACCGTGCGCCTGGCTCAAGAGGTGGAACGGCTCGGCTACCACCGGATCTGGGCCGCCGAACACCACGGTGTGCCCGGTGTCGCGGGCTCGGCGCCGACCGTGCTGGCCGCGGCGATCGCCGCCGCCACACAGACGATCCGGGTCGGCACCGGCGGGGTGATGCTGCCGAACCACCAACCGCTCGTGGTCGCCGAGCAGTTCGGGGTGCTGGAATCCCTCTTCCCCGGGCGGATCGACATGGGCCTGGGCCGCTCGGTCGGCTTCACCAACGGCGTCCGCAGAGCGCTGGGCCGGGACAAGGACGGCGCCGACGACTTCGCGGGGCAGCTGGCCGAGCTCCTCGGCTGGTTCGAGGGCACCTCGCCGACCCGCGTCCATGCCCGCCCCGCCGAAGGGCTGCGCGTGCCGCCGTACGTCCTGGCCACCGGCGAGGGCGCGGCGATCGCCGCCGAGGCCGGGCTTCCGCTGGTGATCGGCGACCTCAGGGGCCGAGAGAAGCTGCTGCGTGCGATCGAGCGCTACCGCGGCGCCTTCCGCCCGTCCGCGTGGGCCGACGAACCGTATGTCATCGCCGCGGGCACGGTCGCTGTCGCCGAAACCCCCGAGCTGGCGCGCCGGCTGCTGATCCCCGAGGCGTGGGCCATCGCGTACTCGAGCACCCACGGCACGTTCCCGCCGCTCGCCCCGGCCGAGGAGATCGAGCGGCGGACCATGAGCCCGAAGGAGCGGGACCTCTATGAGTCGCACCTGCGCGGCCATGTCCATGGCACCGAGGAGCAGGTGGCCGATGAGCTGGAGACGGTGATCAAGGAGACGGGCGCCCAGGAGATCATGGTCACGACCAGCACCTACGACCGGGACGCCCTGATCGCATCCCACCGCGGGCTGGCCCGGATCGCGGGGCTCAGCGGCGGCCGATGAGCCCGCAGACCGGCCACCTGCCGCCCCTGCGGTATCCTGCTGAGCAGTTGTTGAGCGTCTCTAATCGGTTTGGGTTTCCTGGGTGATCCCGGGTGTTCGGGATCGCTTGGGAGGAGGGTGACTCGGCCACGGTTGTCCCCGGGTGGGGGTGGTGTGGGCGTGGCGGTGGAAGCCTGCCCCGAGTCTGGCCCCGTCCGGCCGGTGTGGCCGTGCGGGGGTGCCGATTGTTGTCCGTCCCTGCTGCCGTGGACACCGCTGGCCATGGGGTATCCCCTGCTCGAAGAGCTTGGGGAAGGGTCGGGTGCGTGGGGGTCCGCCCCGCCGGACGCTTGCCACCCGGCCGCGCCCTGGTGGGGGTGCGGGTCTCGGGTGGGGCGGGGACCCTGCGCCGCTTCCCGGGCACAGGGCGTCTGTTCGTGGGACCGCTCTTGGCGCGGTCCCGGGTCTGCTGCTGGACCATGCTGGTGCGGTCCAGAGCCTCGACCACGCAGCGGATGACGAGCGTTTTGCTGGTGCGGTCGAGGCTGGTCTTGTGCTGGTGGGCCAGGCCGCGGGAGCCGATGCGTTGCCAGGCGGCGTTGTCCCGGCCGGTGTTGTAGCCGCACGCATCGTTGGGGCACGAGGCCCAGGCCCAGCCTGCCGCCGGGTTGTTGGGGGCTTTGTGGTGGTGGAAGGCGGTCAGGCAGCGGGGGCAGTACTTCGATGTGCCCCGGGGCGGGACGATGACTACGGCGATGCCGTGGGCGGCGGCCTGGTGGCGCAGGTGGGTGACGATGGCGCCGCGCACGGTCTGGGACAGGCGGGTGTTGAGTGTGCGGCCCTTGCCGCGTGCCTGGATGTCGCGGAGGTCTTCGAGGTAGATGACGCTGGCTCCGGCGGCGATCGCGTGGTCGGTCATGAAGCGGGCCGCCGCGCGGGCCAGCGCCGCGTTCAGCCGGGTACGGCGCCTCGCGACGCGTTCCCGCTCGGTTTGAAGGACGGCGAGTTTTGCCACCAGCCAGGGGTTCGGGCGTATCCCGCGCTCTTGGCGGGAGGCGATCAGGGTGCGCAGTTGGTCGATGCGGGCGCTGATGTGTTCGCCGTGGTTGCGGAGCCGGTCGGCCTTGGCCAGCACCCCGGCCGCGCGGAAGTACACCGGGCGCCCGTCGGTCACAACCTGCGGCTGAGTCTGGTCGGTGAGGTCGAGGGTGCCGCCGGTGAGCAGGGTGTTCAGTCCCCAGTCGAATGCCACCGCTGTGCGGTGGCCGGCCCGTTCCGGCCTCGCCACAGCCAGCGCGTAGGGCACATCGAGGAGGAGTCGGCCTTGGCGGATGCGCAGGGTGGGGGCGCACAGCACCGCGGTCGCGGGCACATGCGGCGGTAGCCGGAACCGGATACGCACCGCACGCCAGTCACCCCGGCAGGCGGGCGCGGACCGGGTCGGCAGCCGCACCGTTAATACTCCGTACTGGAAGGGGGCTTCGGAGCAGCGTTCGATGGTGGCGAGCTGCTTGTCGACCGCCGCCAGCACCACCTGTCCACCCGCCCCCGGTGCCTGCTCGCACTCCGTCAGGCCCGCTGGCAGGCGTCGGTGGCGGGCGTGGAAGGCGGCGATCTGCCGGGTCCGCCAGCACCACACTGGTCGCCACCACCGGGCTGTCGGGCAGCGCGGCGCGCAGCGCCTCCCACTCCGCCTCGGTGCGCCGGGCGGGGTCGGCGGGCCAGGTCGCCAGAAGCGCGGTGGTGATCTCGGCGCGCCACCAGGCCGAACGCAGCACCCGCCCCGCCTGCTCCTGCGCGATCCGCACCACCCGGTCCGGCACATACACACCCTCCGGCACCGTCACCGCCCAGCCGCCGCAACGCCATCCACCCCTGCGACGGCAGCGACGCGCCCGACCGGTCGACACCCGAGGCCAGCCGGGCCAGGTCGGGCCCGTTCCAATGCTCCCGCACCGCCCCTGCCGCCAGCGACCCGACCAAAACGGCAAGCCACCCTGCCCGCTCAACCAAAGCCGCTTCACCGAGCCGCTCCCCGGTCGTCGCATCCACACCACGCAGCGCGCGGGCGCAGGCCGCCGCGACCTGCTGCACCTCCCCCTCACCCACCACAACCCTGCGCCGCACCCCACCCACCCCCTCACACGCCTCGACTCGCGACAGCCTGACGATCACATCAACGACCAAACCCCCGTACGGGTTACGCACTCTCATTCACCCCACTCGCGGAACCCAGGAAAACCCAGGAAGACCAAGTCAATCCGTCAACTGTTAAACACCTCCTCGCCGCGGAACCGCCTCCGCCGAGGAGGCTTTCTTCATTCCTGAAAACCACACCACCGAGGGGACGACCACGTGATGCCGAGCATGGCTGAAGAGCCGAGCATGACCGAAGAGACACAGACCGCCGCGGCCGCGGGCACGTGGAAACTCGGCGATCTGACCGTCAACCGCCTTGGATTCGGGGCGATGCGGCTGACCGGCAGCGCCGCCTTCGACCTCGGCACCCCGAGCGACCGCGGCCGGTCGATCACGGTGCTGCGGCGGGCGATCGAGCTCGGCGTCAACCACATCGACACGGCGGCGTTCTACTTCTCGTCGCTGCGGTCCGCCAACGAGCTGATCAACCGGGCGCTGGCGCCCTACCCGGACGACCTCGTCATCGCCACGAAGGTCTGGCCGGCCAGGGACCCGTCGGGCGCTTGGTGGTGGGCCACGCCGGACCAGTTGCGCGGTCAGGTCGAGGAGAATCTGCGCCAACTGGGCCGTGACCACCTGGATGTGGTGAATCTGCGTGTTCCGCCGAGCCGCAGGTCCGGCTCCGTTTCGGAACACTTCGGCGCGCTGGCCGACCTCCGGGACGCCGGGCTCATCCGCCACCTCGGTCTGTCCAATGTCACGCCCGAGCAGCTGGCCGAGGCTCAGGCCATCGCGCCGGTGGTCTGTGTGCAGAATGCCTATGGCGTCGGCGCGTCGGCCGAGGAGCGGGATTTTCTGCGGGCCTGTGGTGAGCAGGGCATCGCCTATGTGCCGTTCTACGCGATCGCCGGCGCCGGGCGAGAGTCCGGTGCGAGCGCGACCGACGGCGAGGCGGTGCTCGCCGCCGCCCGCGCACACCAGGTGACTCCCGCGCAGGTGCGGCTGGCATGGACGTTGCGGCAGGGGCCGCATGTGCTGGCCATCCCCGGCACCGGGAACCCGGACCACCTTGTGGAGAACGTGGCCGCGGCGGCGCTGCGGCTCTCCGACGACGAGGTGTCCGTCATAGATACCGGCGAATAGATGCCGACGAGTAGATGCCGACGAACAGATACCGCCGAGCTGTGACACCGAGGCGGTGACAGACAACTCGGCATGACACGACAACACGCGCTCGCTCCGGCGCCGGAGGGGAACCGGCGTCGGAGCGAGCGCGTGGGTGACCGATCGGTGGCGGTGGCGGTAGCTAGACGCCCAGGGCGTCGAGACAGGCCTCGACGGCGAGGACGCCACCGAGTCCGAGGACCGCGAGGGTGGTGGTGTAAGTGGTGCGCGCCTTGATGGCCTCGATGACGGAGAGGTTGAAGTACTCCTTGAACATCCAGAAGCCGGGGTCGTTGACGTGGCTGAAGGCGATGGACCCGCAGGAGACGGCGAGCACCATCATCTCGGGGTGGACTCCACTGCCCGCGACCATCGGCGCCACCACACCGGCGGCGGTGACGACGGCGACCGTCGCAGAGCCGAGGGCGATACGGAGGATGACGGCGATCAGCCACGCCAGGATGATCGGCGAGATGTCCCAGCTTTCGGTGACGTCCTTGATGTAGTCGGAGATCCCGCCCTCGACGAGGACGCCCTTGAAGGCGCCGCCCGCGCCGATCACCAGGAGGATCATGGCCATCGCCTGGGCCGCCGAGTTGCAGGACGCGCTGACCTCGGCGAGCGACCGGCCGATGCGCGGGCCGAACGCCCAGACGGCCAGCAGCAGCGTCAGCAGCAGGGCGACCGGCGCCGAGCCGATGAAGGTGATGAACGGCCGGGCGGGGTTGGACTCGGACACCGCCATGTCGTACACGGCGGCGAACGCGATCAGCACCACCGGGACCAGCGCCACCGAGAGGGACCAGCCCATGCTGGGCATCTCTTCCTCGGTGAAGGTGCGCTCGGAGACCAGGCCCTTGGGCATGGTGGGGTTCATCTTCTTGACGAACGGGAGGCGCGGCCACACCAGCGCGATGAGCGCTCCGAAGGGGATGGCGAAGAACAGGCCGTAGAAGAGGGTCAGCCCGACGGAGGCGTGGAAGGTGGCGGCGACGGCGGTGGGGCCGGGGTGGGGCGGCAGGAAGCTGTGCATGGTGGACAGCGCGATCGACATCGGGAGGCCGACCCACAGCAGGTTCTTGCCCGTCACCCGGACGATGGTGAACGCCACCGGCACGATGATCACGAAGGCGACCTCGTAGAACATCGTCACGCCCAGCAGCATGGCCGTGACCACCATGGCTATCTGGACCCGGCGCAGGCCGAAGGTGTCGATGAGTTTGCCGGATATTCGCTGGGCGGCGCCGGAGTCTCCCATGACGCGGCCGAGCATGGCGCCGAGCCCGACGACGATCAGAGTGTCGCCGATCTGCCCTCCGACACCCTCGCCGAGGACGTCCGGGATCTTCTCCATCGGGACGCCTCGGACCAGCGCCACGGCGACGGCCACGAGGAGGAGGGAGATGAAGCCGTTCAGCTTCACCTTGGTCATCAGGAAGAGCAGCGCCAGGACGCTGATTCCTACTACGACAAGAGGCATGGGTCAGTTCCCCTTTGAACTGCTCAGGAAGTGGCTTCCGGCCCGTGGGGCGTATGCGGATCGCGTACGCGGATCGGAGTGAGGGGGTGTGGGGGATGGCCCGGTCATGGCCGGCAGCCGTGCCGGTCGGGCCCTCGTCGCGGGGACGCGGCGGAAGGCTGGGCCGGGCGGCGTGCGGGGCCGCCCGGGTCCCATCGGTGTTCTGTCGTCCCGGTCAGCGGTCGGCGGCCACGAGGCTCAGACCGGTTTCCAGGAGCTTCTTGAGGTCGGCCAGGTCTTCGGGGCCGGGGTCGATGAGCGGGGCGCGCACCGGGCCGACCGGTTTGCCGCGCAGCCGGGCGGCGGCCTTCACCAGCGATACGGCATAGCCCGGCACCCGGTCCCGCAGTTCGACCAGCGGGATGTAGAAGTCACGCAGCAGCGTGTCCATGGTCTCGTCGTCGCCGGCCTGGAACGCGTCGAAGAACGCGCCCGCGATCTCGGGTGAGAAGGCGTGGACGGCGGAGGAGTACGCGGGCACACCGACGGTGGCGTATGCGCGTGCCTGTATCTCGGCGGTGGCGGCCCCGTTGAAGAACAGGAGGTCGTCGGGGGCGGCGAGGGTCAGCCGCTGGAGCCGGTCCAGGTCGCTGTGTCCGTCCTTGACACCGATGAGGGTGGGGATCTCCGCGATCTTTCGCAGGCCGTCGATGGTGAATGCCACGTGGTCGCGCTGGTAGGCGATGAGCGGCAGCCCGGTTCCGGCGGCGATCCGCCGCAACTGCTCCACCAGGCCGTCCTGCGGGGCCTTGACCAGATAGTGGGGGAGCACCAGAGCGGCGTCGGCGCCGGCCTCCTCCGCGATCCGGGCGAAGCGCAGCGCCTGTGCGTAGCCGTAGCCGATGCCGGCGACCACCGGCATACGGCCGTCGGCCACCTCCACCGCGGTGGTGATCACCTGGCGGTACTCGTCCTCGTCCAGGGCGGTGAACTCCCCGGTGCCGCAGGCGGGAAACACCGCGCCGGGGGCGGTGTCCAGCTGAGTGGTCAGATACTCACGGTAGGCGTCCAGATCGAGGCTGCCGTCGTCACCGAAGCTGGTGAGCGGGAAGGACAGCACACCGCGCGCCATGCCATCACGCAGTCGCTGCGCGACATCCTGGACCGCCGTGTTCATAGTCATGAACTGTTCTCCACATACGTGAATCTAGATATGAGAATGGAGGTTAGGGTGGCTCACTCAACAGGTCAATGGGTGTGCGACCCGATTTCCGACACGTTTCCGCGCCGGCGGTACGTTCAGGGACGCGTACCGAGCTCGTAGTCCGCCTGTGTCCAGGCCCGGGCCTGCTCGCTGAGGGTGATACCGAGACCCGGCCGGGAGGACACATGCATACGGCCGCCACTGATCTGCAACCGCTCGTTGAACAGCGGCTCCAGCCAGTCGAAGTGCTCCACCCACGGCTCGTACGGGTAGGCGGCGGCGAGGTGGAGGTGGATCTCCATCGCGAAGTGCGGGGCGAGCTGGAGGTGGTGGTGTTCGGCGAGGGTGGCGAGCTTGAGGAACTGGGTGATCCCGCCGATACGCGGCGCGTCGGGCTGGATGATGTCCGCGGCCTCGTTGCGGATCAGCTCCCAGTGTTCGGCGACGCTGGCCAGCATCTCCCCGGTGGCCACCGGAGTGTCCAGCGAGGCCGCGAGGGCGGCGTGGCCGCGGGCGTCATAGGCGTCCAGCGGCTCCTCGATCCAGACCAGGCCGAACTCCTCGAGAGCGCGCCCCATGCGCTGGGCGGCGGGCCGGTCCCACTGCTGGTTGGCGTCCACCATGAGCGGCACCTCGTCGCCCAGGTGCTCACGTACGGCGGTCACCCGGCTCAGATCCACCTTGCCGTCGGGGTGGCCGACCTTGAGCTTGATGCCGCCGATGCCCTCGGCCACCGAGCGGGAGGCGTTCTCCAGCAGCTGCTCGGTGGGCGTGTGCAGAAAACCGCCGGAGGTGTTGTAGCAGCGTACGGAGTCGCGGTGGGCGCCCAGCAGCTTGGCCAGGGGCAGACCGGCACGCTTGGCCTTCAGATCCCACAGGGCGATGTCGAAGGCCGCCACCGCCTGGGTGGACAGCCCGCTGCGCCCGACGGAGGCGCCCGCCCACACCAGCTTCGTCCAGAGCTTGGCGATGTCGCTGGGGTCCTCGCCCAGCAGGGTGGGGGCGATCTCCTTGGCGTGTGCGAACTGGCCGGGGCCGCCGGCCCGCTTGGAGTAGCTGAAACCGATGCCCTGATGTCCCCCCTCGGTGGCCAGCTCGACGAAGAGGAAGGCCACCTCGGTCATCGGCTTCTGCCGCCCGGTGAAGACCTTCGCGTCGCTGATCGGAGTGGCCAGTGGAAGGGTGACCGAGGACAGCTTGATCCAGGAGATCCTGTCGAGGGTCGCCTCCCCTGCCTGCTGCGCGGCATGTGCCGTCGTTTCCGGTGTGCTCATACTTGGCGTCCCCTGTGAGTGCGGGCGGGGCGGCCGGTCCCTGAGGTTGCCGGTCGCGGTGTCGGCGGGCGTGTCCGCTCGGCCGTCCCTTGACGCTAGGTGGTCGATTGATCTCCGTCTAACTTAAAATTTGTATGCGTTGATACAGGGAGAGCATCATTGTTCACACTCGCCCAGCTGGCCAGCTTCGTGGCAGTGGCCGAAGAACTGCACTTCACCCGTGCCGCGGAACGGCTCAAGATGACACAGCCACCGCTGAGCCGCCAGATCCAGCTCCTGGAGAACGACCTGCGGGTCCGGCTCCTGGACCGCACCAACCGATCGGTGCGGCTCACCCCCGCCGGGCGCGCCTTCCTCACCGAGGCCCGCCGTATCCTGCGCCAGTCGGAACACGCGGCGCTCGCCGTCCGCCAGGTGTCGACCGGGGAAGCGGGCAGCATCGCCATCGGCTTCACCGCGGCCAGCGCGTACTCCACGCTCGGCGCCCTGCTGGAAACCGCCCGCGCGGCCATGCCCCGCGCGGAGATCGTGCTGCAGGAGATGGTCACCCGCGACCAGTTGGAAGCCCTCACCCAGAACCGCCTGGACCTCGGTCTCGGCCGGCCTTCGGTCACCGGCCCGGACCTGCGGTCCCGCCCCGCCGTACGGGAGCGGCTGCTCGCGGCGCTGCCCAGGGAACACCCGCTGGCGGCGCGTGAAGGAGCGCTCCAGGTCGCGGACTTCGACGGTGAGCCGTTCCTGATGTACTCACCCACGGACGCCCGCTACTTCCATGAACTGCTCATCAGCATCTTCAGCGTGGCGCACGTGGCCCCCGTCTTCTCCCAGTATCTGAGCCAGGTCCACAGCATCCTGGCCCTGGTCAACTGCAGCCTGGGGGTGTCCCTGGTCCCCGAGGCCGCCGCGCGGCTGCGCTATGCCGATGTCGTCTTCAAACCGGTCGAGCTGGAGACCCCCAATCCCGTGGAGCTCAACCTCGTCTGGCGCGAAAACAACGACAACCCGGTGCTGGACGCGCTGCTCCGCCACCTGCAATGGCCGGCACCGGCACCGGCACCGGCACCTGAGCCTGGGCCTGAGCCGGCACCGGAGCCGGAGCCCGGGGCTCACCCCGGCCGGTAGAGCGCCGTGAGCAGTTCGATCACGGCCGGGGCGGCGGGATGCGGATCGTCCCGCCACCAGGCGAGCCGCACCGCGATCGGCTCGGCGTCGCGCACCGGCCGGTAGACGACACCGGGCCGCGGATACTGGTGCGCGGTGGACTCCGCCGTGATCCCCACCCGCCGGCCCGTGGAAATCATGATGAGCCAGTCGTCGATGTCGTGTGACTCCTCGGTCGCCGGGCGGGAGCCGGAGGGCCACAGCTCCGCGGTGGTGGTGCCGGTCCGCCGGTCGACCAGCAGGGTGCGCCCGCTGAGGTCGGCGAGCCTGACCGAACGGCGCGAGGCCAGCGGATCGTCGGCGGCCAGGGCGCATAGCCGCCGCTCGAGCCCCACGATGGCGGAGTCGAAGCGCCGGTCGTCCAGCGGTCTGCGGACGACGGCCAGATCGCAGGCACCCTCGGCCAGCCCCGCGGTGGCGGAGTTGACGCGGATCAGCTGCAGCTCCGTCTCGGGGACCGTCTGAGCCCAACGGCGCTGAAACGCCAGCGTATGGCGGCCCACCGCCGACCAGGCGTAACCGATCCGCAGCCGCCGGTGTCCCGAGGCCGCCTCCCGGAGCAGACCGTCCACCTCGCCGAGCACCCGCCGGGCGTGCGCCACCACGCGCAGACCCGTGCCCGTCGGCGTCACCTCGCGCGAGGTACGCAGCAGCAACCGCACCCCGAGCGCCCGCTCGAGCGAGGCGAGCGTGCGGGACACGGCCGCCTGGGAGACACCGAGCGCGATGGCGGCATCGGTGAAACTGCCCTCGTCGACGATCGCCACGAGACAGCGCAACTGACGCAGCTCGATATCCATGACTCAAGCGTATAGATCCCGCCGTCGATGCATTTTGCGCAAGAGAAAGGGCGCCGCACGATCGGGGCATGCGAACAGCATCCGTACGCGCGGCAGCCCCCGCCCACCGGGCCGTCCCGGCAGCCTCCGCCACCGAGCCCGGGGGAGGACGCCTGGCCGGTGTGGCCACCATGATCGGCAGCGGCCTGTCCAACCAGATCGGCGCCGCCACCGGGTCCTTCGCCTTCCCCGTGCTCGGCCCCCTCGGCGTCGTCGCGGTACGCCAATACGTCGCCGCCGTCGTCCTGATCGCCGTCGGCCGCCCCCGGCCGCGCAGCTTCACCTGGCGGCAATGGTGGCCGGTGCTGCTGCTGGCCCTGGTGTTCGGGACCATGAACCTCTCCCTCTACAGCGCCATCGACCGGATCGGCCTCGGACTCGCGGTGACCCTGGAGTTCCTCGGCCCGCTCGCCATCGCCCTGGCCGCCTCACGCCGCCGCGCCGACGCCTGCTGGGCGGTGCTGGCCGCGGCCGGCGTCATCACCCTGATGCGCCCACGGCCCTCCGCCGACTACTTCGGGATGGGCCTGGGCCTGCTGGCCGCCGTCTGCTGGGCGTCCTACATCCTGCTCAACCGCACCGTCGGCCGACGCATCCCCGGCGCGCAGGGATCGGCGACCGCCGCCACGCTCTCCGCCCTGATGTTCCTGCCCGTCGGGATCGTCCTCGCCATCAGGCAGCCGCCGACCGCGTCGGCCGTCGGCTGCGCCGTCGCGGCCGGAGTCCTCTCCTCGGCCGTGCCGTATCTCGCGGACCTGTTCACCCTGCGCCACGTACCGGCACCGGCCTTCGGGCTCTTCATGAGCGTCAACCCCGTCCTCGCCGCCGTGGTCGGATGGATCGTCCTCGGGCAGCGCCTGGGGTGGATCGAATGGGCCGGAGTGGGAGCCGTCGTGGTGGCCAACACGCTCAGCATCGCGGGCCGGGTCAGGGCGGAGGCCACACCCCAGCAGACGGCCGGCCGCTAAAGGGAGACGGGCGGGCCGGGGCACCGCGCCGTCGTGCCGCGGACCTCGAGGGCCGGGGCGGTCAGGACGGTCTCGCCGGGGCGGGCGGGGTCGGCGATCCGGTCGAGCAGACACTGCGCGGCGCGGCGGCCGACCTCATGGCTGGCGTTGTCCACGGTGGTGAGCCACAGATGGCGCAGCCGCGCGAGATAGGTGTTGTCGTAGCCGACGAGGGACAGGTCGCGGGGCACCCGCAGGCCGAGCTCTTCGGCAGCCGACAGGGCGCCGACACCGGCTATGTCGTTGAACGCGAAGACGGCGGTGGGCCGTTCACGGGCGCCGAGCAGCCGGACCGTGGCCCGGTAGCCGCCCTCCTCGGTCAGGTCGCCCTGCTCCACGGCCGCCGTCGCGCCCAGTCCGTGCTCGCGCATCACCGCCTCGAAGCCATGGCGGCGCAGCTCGCCGACCGCCCCCTGCCCCGCGATATGCGCGATGCGCCGGTGGCCGAGGCCGATGAGATGTTCGGTGGCCAGCCGGGCGCCGTGTTCGTCGTCGCCCGCCACGATGTCCACCCCGGGTAGTACGGGCTCACGGGCGCCCGCCACCACCGTGGGCACCTGCCCGGCCGCGGTGCGCAGCGCCTCGGGGGCCGGCAGTGTGCCGACGGCGATCAGACCGTCGACCCGCAGCTCCGTGAAGGTGCGGGTGAGGTCTTCGCCGAGCCGCCGGTTGAGGTGGCCGTCGGCCAGCAGCATGCGCAGACCGGAGTCGTGCAGCCGGGAGTTGAGGCCGTCCAGCAGCTCCACGAACCAGGGGTTGCGCATGTCGTTCAGAAGCACCCCGACGGTGCGGGTGCGCCGCTCGCTGAGGCTGCGCGCGGCGGCGTTGGGCCGGTAGCCGAGCTCTTCGACGGCGGCCAGCACGGCCTGCCGCTTCTCCGGGCGCACCTGGGCGGAGCCGCGCAGTACGAGGGAGACCAGCGATTTCGACACTCCGGCCCGTTCGGCGACATCGCGGATCGTCGGTGGTCTCATGTTCTGGACCGTTCCATAAGGCGCGCCGGGTTGTCAAAGGGATTGACAGCTGCGGAGACGGCCCTCAGGGTGGGCCGGGAACGTTGTGGACCGGTCCAAAGAAGGATGCGGTCCCAAGCAGGCCGGAGTCCTGCGCAGGCCACGGTCCTGAGCAGGGCAGTCATGGGAGAGCAGTCATGGTGAGTACGCTCGGCGTCGCCGTCGTGGGATTCGGCTGGATGGGACGGGTGCACACCCAGGCGTACGCCCGCGTGCCGCACCACTTCCCCCAGCTGTCCGTGCGGCCCGAACTGATCGCCGTCGCCGACGAGGTGCCCGGCCGCGCCGAGGAGGCCGCGGAGCGGTACGGCTTCGCCACCGCGGCCCGTGACTGGCGGGAGGTGGCCGCCGACCCCCGGGTCCAGGCCGTGAGCATCGCCGCTCCCAACTTCCTGCACCGCGAGATCGGCACCGCCATGGCCGAAGCGGGCAAGCACATCTGGATCGAGAAGCCGGTCGGCCTGACCGCCGAGGGCGCCCGGGCGGTCGCCGGCGCCGTGGCCAAGGCCGGTGTCCAGGGCACCGTCGGCTTCAACTACCGCAACGCGCCCGCCGTCGCCGCCGCCCGCGAGCTGATCGACGCCGGGGAGATCGGCGCCGTCACCCATGTCCGCATCCGGCTGTTCAGCGACTACGCCGCCCACCCCGAAGGTGCCCTGACCTGGCGGTACGAGCGCGAGCGCGGTGGCAGCGGGGTGCTCGGCGACCTGGCCTCGCACGGCGTGGACCTGGCGCGCTTTCTGCTCGGCGAGATCGAGTCGCTGGCCGCCGACACCGCGATCTTCGTCCCCGAGCGAGCCCGCCCCACCGGCGCCACCGCCGGCCACACCCGCTCCGCCGGCGGCGAGTTGGGCCCGGTGGAGAACGAGGACTACGTCTCCTGTCTGCTGCGTTTCGCCTCCGGTGCGCGGGGTGTGCTGGAGGCGTGCCGGGTCTCGGTCGGCGAGCAGAACAACTACGGCTTCGAGATCCACGGCACCAAGGGCGCGGTCTTCTGGGACTTCCGCCGCATGGGCGAACTCGGCGTCAGCCGTGGCACCGCCTATCAGGACCAGCCCGTCAGCACCGTGTACGTCGGCCCCGGACACGGCGAGTACGCCGCCTTCCAGCCCGGCTCGGCCAACAGCATGGGCTATGACGACCTCAAGGTCATCGAGGCGTACCACTTCCTGCGCTCCATCGCCGAGGGCACGGCGTACGGAGCCACCCTGGACGACGCCGTCCGCAGCGCCGCCGCGCTGGACGCCATGGCCCGGTCCGCCGAGCGGGGTGGCTGGGTGAACCCGGCCTGAGCGCTTACCCGTTCGCCCGGCCGGGGGCCGTATGCGCGGCACGGTCCCATGCACGGCGAGCAAGGGCTTGCCGATCTATTGACTCTGACGCACCGTTGGCCCCACCGTGATTCAGCCACTGATCACTTGGCGACGGGAGCTCTGGTTGTCCCCCGAACTCATCTCGATCATCGTGCTGGTGGCGGTCTTCGTGCTGGCCACCACCCGCTCCGTCAACATGGGCGCCCTGTCCTTCGCGGCCGCCTTCGGCGTGGGAGAGCTGGTCGCCGACCTCGACGCGGACGGTATCTTCGCGGGCTTCCCCGGGGACCTGTTCGTGGTCCTCGTGGGTGTGACGTATCTGTTCGCCATCGCCCGGGCCAACGGCACCACGGAGTGGCTGGTCCACGCCGCCGTCAGACTCGTGGGCGGGCGGGTGGCGCTGATCCCCTGGGTGATGTTCGCGATCACCGGTGTGCTCACCGCGATCGGCGCGGTGAGCCCGGCCGCGGTCGCGATCGTCGCCCCCATCGCGCTGAGCTTCGCCGCGCGGTACGACATCAGCCCGCTGCTGATGGGCGCCATGGTGGTGCACGGCGCCCAGGGCGGCGGCTTCTCGCCCATCAGCATCTACGGCTCGATCGTGAACGGCATCGTGGAACGGGAGAAGCTGCCCGGCAATGAGATCACACTCTTCCTGGCCAGCCTGGTGGTCAACCTGGTCATCGCAGCCGTCGTCTTCGTCGTCTGCGGCGGCCTGAAGCTGCCGCGCCACGCGGCCACCGCACCCCCGTCGGCCGGCCCGGGCGCCGCCGCTGTCGAGTCCGCACCGGCCGACGGGGACGGCCCGGTGTCCACCGACGCGCCCGCCGAGGGGTCGGCGACCGGCCTGACCCCCGACCGGGTGGCGACCCTCCTCGCGCTGGTCGCCCTTGTCGTCGCCGTTCTCGCCTTCGACCTCGACGCGGGCCTGGCCGCGATCACGCTCGCCGCGCTGCTGAGCCTGTTCTGGCCCAAGGACGGCAAGAAGGCGGCCAACGAGATCTCCTGGCCGACGGTGCTGCTGATCTGCGGGGTGCTCACCTATGTCGGTGTGCTTCAGGAGATGGGGACCATCGACTACGCGGGCCGGGCCGTCAGCGATATCGGCGTCCCCCTCCTCGCGGCCCTCCTGCTCTGCTACATCGGCGCCCTCATCTCCGCTTTCGCCTCGTCCGTCGGCATCATGGGCGCGCTGATCCCGCTCGCGGTCCCCTTCCTGGCCAAGGGCGACATCGGAGCGGTCGGGATGGTGGCCGCCCTCTCGGTCTCGGCCACCGTCGTCGACGTCAGCCCCTTCTCAACCAACGGCGCCCTGGTGCTCGCGGCCGCGCCCGACGTCGACCGGGACCGGTTCTTCCGGCAGCTGATGGTGTACGGGGGCGTGGTGGTGGCGGTGGTCCCGGCCGTGGCCTGGCTGGCCATGGTGGCGCCGGGTCTTGGCTGAGGCTCTTCCGCCCCCGGACCGGGTCCCGCCCCGCTCAGGACACGCCCAGCCTGCGGTTGGCCAGGACGGACACCGAGCGCCGCACCGCGGCGACCTCGTCGGGGTCCACATCCCCCACCAGCAGCCCCGGTCCCGCCCCCAGCCGCTCCCGTACGGTGCCGTCGGGGCCGATGAGGGCGCTGTGCCCGATGCCGGTGGGGGCGGAGGTCGCGGGCGCGAGGCCGGTGGCCGCGGGGTCGGCCTGGCCCGCGGCGGCCAGCCAGACGGTGGCGTCCAGCGCCCGCGCCCGGATCAGCAGCTCCCACTGCTCGTGTTTACCGGGCCCCGCGCCCCAGGAGGCGGGCAGCAGGGAGAGATGTGCGCCGGCGTCGGCGTGGGCCCGGAACAGCTCGGGGAAGCGTACGTCGTAGCAGGTGGCCAGGCCGATCCGGAGGCCGTCGAGGTCGAAGGTCACCACCTTGGAGCCCGGGGCCACGGTCCTGGACTCGGTGAAGCCGAATGCGTCATACAGATGGATCTTGTCGTACGACGTGTCGACGCCCGGGCCGGTGACCAGCAGGGTGTTGGTCACCCGGCCGTCGGGTGCCGGGGTGAACATCCCTGCCACGACCACCAGACCGGCATCCTTGGCGAGCTGCCGCACCCCGGTGGCCCACGGTCCGTCCAGCGGCTCGGCGAGCGGGCCGAGCCGCGTGCCGAAGCAGGCCATCGCCGCCTCGGGGAACACCACGAGACGGGCGCCGGCCTCCGCCGCGCGGTGTGCCTGCCCGCGCAGGGCGGCCAGGTTCCGCCGGGGCTCCGGGCCGGTGGTGAGCTGGCTCAGGGCGATACGCATGGGACATGGGCCTCTCTGTGGGGGGCGGGCGGGAGCGGGGGCTGTGGCTGAGCGGGGAACTGCATACCCCTCGTGAGCAGGGTTACCCGACGGTTACTCGCTTTCCGGCGAAGGGAGAAGGCCATGTACCCCGTGATGAGACCCCACCACATCGCTCCTCGGCTCACGACCGGAGCGTTCATGCTGAACTCCGGTCTGCGCAAGCTCCACGCCGACGAGCAGACCGAGCAGGGGCTCCACGGCATGGCCGCCGGCGCCTATCCCATAGCCAACCGGATCTCGCCCCATCAATTCACCAGGCTGCTGGCCTCCACCGAGATCGCTCTGGGCGCGGCGCTCCTGTCGCCCCTGGTGCCCACCGCCCTGGCCGGGGCCGGGCTGACCGCTTTCGCCAGCGGGCTGGTCGGGTTCTATCTGCGCACCCCCGGCACCCACCAGCACGGCAACCCGCTGCCCACCGACGAAGGAGTCCCCCTCGCGAAGGACTTCTGGCTGCTCGGTATCGGCCTGGGATTCCTCAGCGACCGCCAGGCGTGGGCGTGGCCGTGCCCGGCGGCCTGCCGACGCAGAAAGCCATGTCGGCACAGAAAGCCGTGCCACCACAGAAAGCCGTGCCGGCACAGAAAATAGTGGAGCGGAGCCTCGCCGGCGTACGCCCCGCAGGTCAGGGCGTGTACGAGGCCTCGCGCGCGGTCCGCACCACGGCCTGGCCCTCGGCCCGGCCGAGCCGCCCGGCCGCCACCCACGTGTCCACCGTGGCCGCCACATGCCGGACGAGTCCGGCCTTGGTGGCGAACGGGGCCGCGGCCCAGATCTCTTCGAGGTCTGCTCCACCGCGGTGCCGAATCTGCCCGGCACACCGAGTGCGCGCGGCTCCTCGCGCAGCGCGTCGCGGACCTCGATCAGGGCGCCGACCATGGCGCGGATCTTCTCCGCGTACGCCTCCTCACCGGTGCTGCCGTATGCCTGGGCGAGCATGGTGAGGAAGTGGCCGGTGTAGTGGCCGCGGAGGTTGCCGTTCGCCTCGCCGTCAAGACCCTCCCAGCCGCCGGGCGCGATGGCGCCGCGCGTATCGAGCCCCGCGTTGGCGCGGAAGACCTGGAGCAGCCGGTCGACGTCGTAGCCCCGGCGGAGCCGAACATGCCGCCGGATCCGGCGGGCTCGGCGGACACCGCCGGGCCGGCGCCGATGGCTCCAGGGGCCCTGGGATCTCTGTGGCCGGGGGCGGTACGGCGGCCCGCGCCGCCCCGCCCCCGGCCCCGCCCGTCAGGCGTTGGGGTCGAACGGAATCCCGGACGGCTTGGCCTTCTCGAGATGGGCGTTGAAGTTGCCGTCCTTGAGGCCGAAGACGGCGCTGCCGAAGTCGGCCTGGCTCAGCTTGTCCCGGATCCCCGCGGGGTAGCCGTTCCAGCCGACCAGGGTGGGGAACTGCCAGGTGTGGTAGTGGTTCTCCGGCGGTTCGTCGCCGGTGGTCGCGGCGCGGAAGGCGTGGGTGCTCAGGCCGTCCTTGTGGTAGACGACCTTCGGGTGCGTTCCGTCCCACTGCATCTGGTCGCGGCTGTGGATCTGGAAGTTGCCGTGGGCGGAGGTGGAGACGTACTGCGCCTGGTTGTTCTGCACCCACACCACGACGTGTTCCCAGTCGTGGCGGTGCCCGCCGATCGTGGCCTGGTCCTTCTCGAAGTAGAGACCGTAAATGATCGCGCACCAGCCGTTGTTGCACTTGTAGCGCGAGTATCCGTTGGTGTTGTCGAGGTCGGACTGGTCGTGGCACTGTCCGTTGGGGTTCCCGGACGGGTTGAGGCCGCCGTTGAGGGTCCCGTCGGGTCCGATGGCGGGGGTCGGGTAGCAGCCGTCCGTGTCGTAGTCGAAGGCCGGCTGGAACGTCTGCTCCGTTCCGTCCGCGTTGCCGGGCAGCGCCTTCGGGGGGTCGGCGAGCGCGCTGCCCGGAAAGGCGATGACCAGCGCGACGGCGCTGCCGAGGATGAGCGGGACCTTGCGAATGCGCGACCTACTCTTCACTGCGTCCTCCTGAAGGACCGGGGGGTGTGGGGCAGGCCGGTCAGCGTTGGCATGCTCCAGTCAGCCTCCTGATCCTGCCCTGACAACGTCAGTGGCGACAGATGGCGCCGGGGTGAAGAGTCAACCAATGTGGAGTGTGTGGGAGTTGGTTGTCGATCAGACGGCGACGATGGCGGCGACCTGCTCCTCGGGCCTCAACTCTCCGGGCGTGTGACCGGGGCCAGCCACATCCCGACGATCGCGTCGATCAGCCCGGTGGCGGTGTCGTGCCATGTGGCGCGGGGCGTCGGGGTGTTCTCGGCGAGGGCGCGTTCCCGCTCGGCGCAGATGTGCAGGATGAGCTCGCGCGCCATGGCGCCACGCTCGGCGCGGATATCGGCGGGCAGATCGGGCAGGCGCCGGTTCACCCCTTCGACGACCTGCGGAAGCGACCCGGAGGACAGGGACTCCTCGACGATGATGTCGTGGAGCGCGGGATCGGTCATCACCTGAGCGCAGAACCGCGCGTACCACGTCGGGCTGCCCAGGGCCGACAGATGCTCGGGGATCGGTCGCACCAGGCAGGCCACCCAGTCGCGGATGTCGTCGGAGCCGCCGATCTCGGCCAGCAGCCGGGTGCGGATCCGCTCGACCTGTTCGGAGTGTTTACGCGCGATGGCGCGCACCAGGTCGGCCTTGGTGCCGAAGTGATAGCCGACCGCGGCGTTGTTCCCCTGTCCCGCAGCCTCGCTGACCTGGCGGTTGGACACCGCGTACACCCCGCGTTCGGCGAACAGCCGCTCCGCCGCGGTCAGGATCAGCTCCCTCGTCGCGCTGACCTGCTCCGCCCTTGCCGTCCTGCCGGCCATGATCACCACCCTTCTCGGCCACATGGTCAGGCAACCGCATCCCCGTGGCCCGAGTCAAGCAGTTGCTTTAAATTCCTCGCTGACGCCTTCAAGCGGCGCCGCACCGCGGGGACGGGGGCTCCCCGTTGACGGCGGCCAGCCGGCCGCTCACCAGCTCGCGCAGGGCGACGGTCGGCGGCCGCTCCTGGCATAGGAAGACATGGCCGCCGGCGAAGTCCCGGGGCTGGGGCGAGGACGGTGTGCTCAGCCGCCACCGCTCCAGCTCCGCGGGGGACAGGCTCGGGTCGTCACGGCCGAACCACACGTGGTAGTCCGTGCCGCCACCCGCCGGCATGGCGGGCGGTTCGCGGTACGTATCCAGGAGGTGCAGGTCCTGGCCGAGCATCATGACCGCGACGTCGAGCATATGCGGATAGTCGAACAGTTCCGCGGGACAGCCGCCGTGGAGCCGCAGCTCCGTGACGAGCTCTTCCCGGGTCCTGGTCAGGAACGGGGCGCGCGGATGCGCCGCCAGCCGCGCGGTCGTCGCCGGGGACCGGGCCCCCGACAGTACGACGTCCCTGACGTGGCCCCGCCGTTCGCCGGGCAGCGCCGAGACCAGGGCGTGGGCGAGGAGGGCGCCCAGGCCGTGCCCCACCACCACGGCGGGCCGGTCGACCCAGCTGCGGAACGCCGGGAGGAGCCGCTTCACCGCGTCGTCGAAGCTGCGCACCGGGGGAGCGTCGGTCAGCTCCCCCCGGCCGTCCAGCTCGAACGCGACCGCGGCGCAGCCCGGCGGCAGGGCCCGCGCCAGCGGAAGCATGGACAGCGCGGTCGCGCCCGCGTAGTGGAAGAAGAGCACCCTCAGCGGCGATCGGGGGTCTCCGATCAGGAGGTGACCGTCAACCGTCCTGACACGCATGCCATTCCCCCTGTCTGCTGTGGCTGTCCGCTTTTCCGGGCCCGGCTGTGCGACGGTCGGCCATTAATGGACGCGGGACTCCCGGAACGTAGGCTTCTAGTCAGTGAATTCTCTTGGCGCGGGCCGCGGAAGAGCTCGTCCGGCGTCAAGGAAACTCCTTTACCGAAAAAACGGGTCTACTTGATCAGGAGTTGTGCTGAACCCAGGGTGTGTTGCGAGCGAGGAGATCCTGTAATACGTCCGTCGACACTGTCAACTAATTCAGCCGACCTCGGACACATCTTCCCCATATCGGGCAATTCAGGGCCGGTCGGTCGCAGTTTTTTTGGATCCGGCGCGGATGAACTGGCAGTGGTCCCCTTACGGTTCGCTTAGGATCCACGGTTATGTCGCCCCCTCAGCACAACCCCGGAGAGCGTCCACGGATGTCAGGACGTCATGACGCGGCAGAGTGCTTCGCGCGACGCTTCCAGCGCGTGCAAGAGGTCATCTACCCGGCCGACTTGGGCAGGCCGTACACGGAGCGGGAGATCGCGGAAGCCGTCGGGATGTCCGTGAGCCAGATCAGCAATCTGCGCAACGGCCGCTCCGTCCCCCGGGCCGACCGGGCGGTCGCGCTGGCCACCTTGTTCGGGGTGCGCGTGGAGTACTTCTTCTCCCCCGACGAGGACCCCTACGCCCGCGACGTCGAGCGCCACCTGCGGGCCATCGAACAAGAGCGGCGTGGGGAGCCCATCGGCCAACTGAACCGCGCCGCCGGCGGCTCGACCCTGCTCGTCGGCGGTTCGACACCGGCGAACGCCGGGCTGCTCGACGACGACCAGGTGCGTCAGATCGCCGAGGGCGTGGCCGTACTGCCCCACGACATGCGCGAGACCGTCTGCACCCTGGTGGACCAGCTGCGCCGCGCCGCCCGTCAGCACAAGAGCCGCGAGGGACAGCCACGGTGATTCGGCCCCGCCCGAAATCTCCGCGGGGACCGGCCTCCTGACAGCGCGCCGAAGGAAGGGACGACAGCGTGGGCATGCGGTCCGAACGGCGCCGGGTCCGGGCCTTGTTGAAGGACCTGGGGCTACCGCCGCATCCGACCCTCGCCGAGCTGCACGCCGCCTACGAGGCCCGTTTCCAGCGGGCGCTGCGCCTGATCGAGCAGGACGTGGTACCCGGCGAGCCGACCGGACGGTACGAGCAGTACCTGACGCACGACCGTATCTACTACCCCATGCACACCAGCCGCGCCCATCAACTGCTGGTCGTCTGCCATGAACTGGCGCATCTGCTGCTCGGCCACCTCCCCCGGTACGACGCCATCGACCCCGCCGTGGTGCGCCGGGTGTTAGGGCGGTCCCACTACGACGACCCCGCCGAGCACGAGGCCGAGACCATCGGCACGCTGCTGTACCAGCAGCTGAACCTCGCGCCCGAGGTCGGCCCGGCCGCCCGGCTCGCACCGTCGCTGGTCCACCGCGAGGGGCGCCATGTCTGAGGCGGGTGACGTTCACACCCTCGCCTACACCACCGTGAGCGCGGTCATGTACGGGCTGGCCGGGTACAAGGCGCTGGCCTGGGCCGCCGAACGGATCCCCGCCCTGCTGCTGATGGCCGTGGGGGCCCTGGCCGGCGGCGCCGCCTTCACCGCCGCCACCCCGGCGGTCTACCGGTGGCTCGGGGAGACCAGCGAAATCTCCAATCTGGCGACCCTCGTCGGCTACACCCAGGTCATCGTGTGTTTCGGCTGCCTCCGCGCGCTGGCGCTGCTGTGGTCACCACGGCGGCTCGTCGGCGGCAAAGGCGGCAGAGACGGCAAAGGTGGTCGGCCGCACCGGGGGATCGGTATGCGCGGCGCCCTGCGCCGGGTCCTGCCGCGCTATGGCGCCGTCGTCGCCGTGATGTGGGCGCTGTTCCTCTCCGCCGACCTGCCCGCGGGCGAAAAGCCCCTGACCTTCGACACCGCCTTCGCCGACCGCCCGCCCGTGTTCGCCTTTCTGCTGGTGTATCAGGCGGCCTTCGGATGGGCGCTGTGGTCGATGGTGTACGTGTGCTGCCAACGTTTGAAGGATGTTCACGATCCGATCCTGCGGGGCAGTCTGCGGCTCCTGGTCATCGGCTGCACATTCATCGGCAGTTACGGCGTATGCAAACTCATCGCGATTTTCGGCGTGGTGCTCGGCTCCCACGCGCTGGACGTCCTGTCCTCCCATGTGGCCACCGCGCTGTCCTCCCTCGGCGGGGTGATCACGGCCACCGGATGGACCCGTGCCGCGCTGCGCACCCGGCGACAGCGCCGACGTGACTTCTACGCCCTGGAGACGCTGTGGACCACCGTCACCCAGGCCGACCCCGGCGTCATCCTGCACAGTCCGCCCTCCGGCTCCGCCTGGGAGTTCCACACCCTGCGCCGGGCGCATGAAATCCGCGACGGACAGCTCGCACTGCGCCCCTGGACCTCCCAGCACATCGTGAACGCGGCGCGGCGCCTCACCGACGAACACGGCCTCGGCTCACCGGGCCGCGACGCGCCGGAACACGACGCGCTGGCCGCGGCGGCGGGCATCAGGGGAGCTCTGGAAGCCCTGCGGTCCGGGCGGCCCCCGGGCATGCCCTGTGAGCGGCTGCCGGGCATCGACGTACCACCGCAGGCCGAACGCCGCCATCTGGTCGCCGTCGCCCGTCAGCTCGACAGCCCCCTCGTCGCACGCGTGCTCGCGGAGACGGAACAGTGAACTCCGCCTGACGCGCCGTATGGTGGGAGCGGTTACATCCCATCCGCGTTCGTTCCCCCCGACTCGTCCCCCAGCGTGAGGTTCCGGTGTACACACGGCTCGCTCTCGGCATGCCCGATCGCGCCTCCTGGTTGATTCTCCTCGGCTTCCTCGCCGCTCTGACCCTGCTGGTCTGGCTGATAGCGCGGTTGATCAGATCCCAGGGCGGCCTGCGGCCCACCTGCCGCCGTATCGTCTGGGAAGTGCGGATGACGCGACGGGCGTTCGCCGAGCCCTTCCGCGTCTTCAGCCGCCACCGCCGTTGGGCCCGGATCCTCTCCGGCTATCTCGCCGACCCCGCCGCACCCGGCACGGCGCTCGCCGCGCTCGACCACGCCGACTCCACCACCGATGAAGGCTGTTACGCCCTGGCGGTGCAGCTGAGCCCGGCCCGCGACCAGGTCCGCGTCGTCGTGGCCGGGCGCGATCCGCTGCCCCCCGCCGGGCCCTGGCAGAAGGCCAGCGCCGAACCGGGGGAGTGGTCCTGGTCGGCCCCGGCCGCCTCCGTCGACCCGTCCGATGGCCCGGAACGCATGCTGCTGGCCGTCGGCGTCGACCGACGGCAGCCCGGTGCCGTCCTCGTGGACTGGATGCGCGGCCCCGCCGCCCTCGCGGTCGAGGGCGACCCCCACGCGTCGCGCGGTGTGCTCCACGCCCTGGCCGCCCAGATCGACCACCTGCCGGACGGCCCGCCGGTCCAGGTGGCCCGCGGTGTACACCCCCGCCACCCCGGCCCCGACCTCGACACCCTCCTCGACGCCCAACCCGCCCCCGTTTCCGCCCCCCTTTCCGAGGGCGTGTGCGCCGCGTCCTCGCTGACACCGGTCGTCGTGTGCTGGTCCCCGACCCCGGAGCAGGCCGCCCGGATCTCCGAACTCTGCGCCGCGGGCCGCCTCCGGGCCCTCGTCGGCGGCCGTGTCCCCGGGGCCTCCTGGACGTTCCACGCCGAGCCCGGCGGCCGCCTCCTGGCCCCCGGCCTCCACCTCGATCTGGAGTCCGCCGCCCTGCCTCGGGCCATCGCCCGCACCATCCGCCGCGACCGCCGGCAGCCGCCCGCCGGGACCGCCGTCCTGCGGCCGGGCCCGGCCGCGCGGGCCACCGTGCCGGCCGACGCGGTGCCCGGGCCCCGTACCGAGGCCGCGCCGTCGCAGGACGCGCGCGCCGAGGGGGTGCGGGACGGGGCGGTTCCGGCCCAACCGGCCTACGCCGATGCCGACTTCACGGCCGACTTCACGGCCGATTACGCAGCTGATTTCGACGCGGACTTCGCGGAGCCCGCCCCAGCGCCGGCCCCGGCCCCGGCCCCGGCCCCGAGCCCCGCGCCGGCCCCGGCTCGCGAACCGGCCCCCGCCCCGTCCCCGCTCTTCTCTGTGACCCCATCCGGCGGAGGGGCCGCAGAAGAGAAGGCCGGGAAGGCCGAAACAGCCGCCCCGTCCGAGAACGCCGAGACGGATCCGGCCGGCCCCGAAGACTCCGGGGACGACGGCGATCTCGCCGAACCTGCTCCCGCCGTGCCGCCGTCGCGGTCCGGCGGCATCTCCGCCGCATCCGGCACGACAAACGAACGGACTTCTTCGCAGCCGTGAGACTTTTTGTGAGCGTTGCCGAGAGCGACGTCATGCTCGATGTGAGCGGTACCACCACTGCCCGGGCCGTCGCCGTCCGGCTGGCCGAGATGGGCCATGCCACGGGCCCCCAGGGCGCCGAGCTGTTCCTCGGGGACCTGGCCCTGCCCGCCGAGCTGCCGCTGGCGGCTGCCGGGGTGCGGGACGGGGCCCGGCTGGGGCTCGGTGCCCCGGCGCCCGGGGACGGGGGCGCGTACGGGCCCGGGCGCGAGGAGTTGCCGCCGCCCTCGCGGTCCGCCGACGGCGAGCGGCTGCCGCGCGGTCCCCAGGTCGAGCTGCAGCTTGTGGGCGGGCGCGGTGCGGGGCGGGTATGGCTGCTGCGGCCCGGTACGTACACGGTGGGCCCCGAACCCGGCAGCGCGGTGCGGCTGGAGGGCCGCGACGTACCGTCCGCGGGGATCCGGGTGACGGTCCGCCCCGACGGCGGTGTGCTGCTGAACACCGGTCAGGCGGGCCACGCCGTGGCGCTGTCGGTGCCCCAGCCGCCCCCGGAGCGGCCGCGCGCCGACGCGGCCCCGCTGCCGCCCGCGCCGCGGCCCCCGCTGCCGGATCCGGACGCCGACCGGCATGAGGCGGTGCCGCGTGGCTGGACGGAGTGGCCGCTGGACGGCGAGCTGGTCTTCGGGGAGTACCTGCTGCGGGTCGCGGAGCCCACCGAGGCCGACGCGGCGGTGACGGTGTCGGCCGACGGCGGGTTTCTGGACTTCAACCGGCCGCCGAGGATCATCCCGCCGCTGACGCCGGAGCGGTTTGTGCTGCCCGCGCCGCCGACCCCGCCGTCGCGGCGGTCGATCCCGGTGCTGGTGGTGGTGGCGCCGATGTTCCTCGGCATCGCCATGGTGACGTTCCTCGGGTCGTACTTCTACCTCATGTTCGCGGTCTTCAGCCCGTTCCTGGCCATCGCGAACTATGTGACCACCCGCCGCAGCGGCAAGCGCGAGTACCAGGCCGGCGTGGCGAGTTACCGTGCGCGCCGCGCCTCACTGGAGGCCGACGTACGGGAGAAGGTCGACCGCGAGCGGCGGCTGAGGGCCGACGCGGGGCCCGATCCGGCCACCACCGGGCTGTGGGCGGTCGGTCCCGGGGCCAGGCTGTGGGAGCGGCGCCGCGGCCACCCGGACCACCTGGCGCTGCGGGTGGGCACGGTCGCCCAGTCCTCGCTGCTGACCATCGACGACAGCTCCCGCGAGGACAACCACCGCTCGGTGAACTGGCGGATCCCGGACATGCCGGTCCAGGTGGATCTGACCGCCGACGGCGTGGTCGGCATCGCGGGGGAGCGGGAAGCGGCCCGGGCGCTGGCCCGCTGGGCGGTGGCGCAGGCGGCGGTTCTGCACAGCCCCCGGGACGTACGGGTGACCGTGCTGACGGACATGGCGGGGGCGTCCGCCTGGGAGTGGATGCGCTGGCTGCCGCATGCCCGCCCGGGCCGCGGCGGGGTGGCGGCGGCGCGCTCCGGCGGCCCGTCGGTGACGGTCGGCAACGACCCGGAGACCGTCGCCAACCGGGTCTCCGAACTGGTCGCGGCCATCCGGTCGAGGATGCGCGCCCGGGACTCCGCGATGAGCGGTGCCCTGCTGAGCGAGCCGGATCTGGTGGTGGTGCTCGACGGGGCGCGGCGGCTGCGCGATGTGCCCGGTGTGGTCCAGGTGCTCAAGGAGGGCCCGTCGGTACGGGTGTTCCTGATCTGCCTGGACCAGGAGGAGCGCATGCTCCCCGAGGAGTGCGTCACGGTCTGCGCGGTGGGCGCCCGTGAATTGACGGTGCGCCGCACCGGCAGCGCCGATGTGACCGGTATCCGTCCCGACCAGGTGGACACCGAGTGGGGCGAGCGGATCGCCCGCTCGCTGGCGGCCGTACGGGACGTCACACCCGACGGTTCGGACGGGCTGCCGGACCAGGTGCGGCTGCTCGGGCTGCTGGACCTGGAGCCGCCGAGGGCCGAGGAGCTGGTCCGCCGCTGGGGCAAGCGGCCCGCGTCCACCGGGGCGCTGCTGGGCGTCGGCTACACCGGACCGGTCACCTTCGACCTGGTCAAGGACGGCCCGCACGGGCTGATCGCGGGCACCACGGGCGCCGGTAAGTCGGAGCTGCTGCAGACCCTGGTGGCCTCGCTCGCGGCGGTGAACCGGCCGGACGAGATGACGTTCGTGCTCATCGACTACAAGGGCGGCAGCGCCTTCAAGGACTGTGTACGGCTGCCGCATGTGCTCGGCATGGTCACCGACCTCGACAGCCATCTGGTGGAGCGGGCGCTGGCCTCGCTGACCGCCGAACTGGTCCGCCGCGAGCGGGCGCTGGCGGAGGCCGGGGCGAAGGACCACGCCGAGTACCGGGCGATGCGGCGGCGCGATCCGGCGCTGCCGCCGCTGCCCCGGCTGCTGCTGGTCATCGACGAGTTCGCGACGCTGGCGCGCGACGTCCAGGAGTTCATCCCCGGTCTTGTCGGCATCGCCCAGCGCGGCCGCTCCCTCGGCCTGCATCTGCTGCTGGCCACGCAGCGGCCCGCCGGCGTGATCACCGCCGACATCCGGGCCAACACCAATCTGCGGATCGCGCTGCGCGTCACCGACGCGATGGACAGCCAGGACGTACTGGAGGTCAACGACGCGGTGACGATCTCCGGCGCCACCCCGGGCCGGGCCCTGGCCAGGACCGGCCACCGCTCGGTGCTGCCCTTCCAGACGGCCTTCGTGGGCGCCCCGCGGCTGGACGAGGCCCCCGGGCCCGCCCCGGCCGAGGCGCCCGAAGCCACCGTCTGGGCCGCCGAGCTGACCTGGTCGCTGCTGGGCCGTACGGCGGTGGAGCCGGGCCCCGCGCACGAGGCCGAGGACGAACTGCCGCTGCTGGACGCCGATGAGGTGCCCACCGATCTGACGGCGCTCGTGGAGTCCGTACAGGAAGCCGCGGCCTCGCTCGCCATCGCGGCGCAGCCCAGCCCGTGGCTGCCCCCGCTGCCGCAGACGATCACCCTGGAGGAGCTTCCGGACCGGCCCGACCAGCCGGGCGGCGGGCTCGTGCCGGTGCCCTGGGCGCTGGCCGATCTGCCGGGCGCCCAGCGCCAGGAGCCGCTTGAGCTGGACCTCTCCCGCTTCGGACACCTCTACATCATCGGCACGCCGCGCTCGGGCCGCTCCCAGTCGCTGCGGACCATCGCGGGCGCGCTGGCCCGCCGTCACTCCTGCGCCGACGTCCACCTCTACGGGATCGACGCGGCGGGCGGCGCGCTGACGGCGCTGACCGATCTGCCGCACTGCGGCGCGGTGGTGCCCCGGGCCGACCTGGAGCGGTTGAACCGGCTGCTGGCGCGGCTCATCGCCGAGATGGGGCGCCGGCAGGAACTGCTCACCTCGCACGGCGCGGCCAACCTGGCCGAACTGCGCTCCATCCTGCCGCCCGCCGAGCGCCCCGCCCACACGGTGCTGCTCATCGACGGCTGGGACTCGCTGACCGCGCTGCTCGGCGACCACGACGGCGGACGGCCGGTGCAGGAGCTCACCGCGCTGATCCGCGAGGGCGCCCCGATGGGCCTGCATGTGATCGCCACCTCCGAACGCGCCCTGCTGTCCGGCAAGGTGGCGTCGCTGAACGACGAGCGGCTGCTGCTGCGGCTGACCGACCGCAGCGAGTACATGCTGGCGCAGATCCCGAGCAAGCAGATCCCGGCCGTCGTACCGCAGGGGCGCGGCTGGCGCGGCGGCAGCGCCACCGAGGTGCAGGTGGCCATGTTGAGCGCCGTGGGCGTCGGGCGCGACCAGGCAGGAGCGCTGCGGCGGATCGGTGTCGAGGCCGCTCGCCGCGACCTCGAGGTGCCCGCCGCGCTGCGCCCGGTGAAGGTGGCGAGCCTGCCGAAGCGGGTGACGTTCACCGACGCGTACGAGAAGGTGCCCGCCGGTTTGCGCCGCCCGCTGTGGGGGCTGCTCGGGGTGGGCGGCGACGACCTCGGCCCGGTCGGGGTGGACTTCGCGGCGGACGCCCCGTCGTTCATGATCAGCGGGCCGCCCGGCGCGGGCCGTTCCACGGCGCTGGCGAGCCTCGCGGTGTCGCTGCTCGCGGGCGGGGCCCGGGTGGTCGCGCTCACCCCGCGCGAATCGCCGCTGCGGGGCCTGGGCAGGCATCCGCGGGCCCATGTCATCGAGACGCCCGACCCGGGCGCGGACGAGGTGCGGCAGGCGCTGGAGGCCGAGGCAGGCCCCGCGGTGGTGCTGGTGGACGACGCGGATCTGCTGGCCCAGATGCCGTCCGCCGACTCGGTGCTGCGGGAGATCGCCTCCACCGGCCGGGACCGCGGCCAGGGGCTCGCGGTGGCGGCCACCGCCGAGACCCTCACCTCCGCCGGCATCGGCTGGCTCGGCCAGGTCCGCCGGGTCCGCAAGGGGCTGCTGTTGTCCCCGCAGTCGCCCGGCGAGGGGGATCTGCTGGGGGTGCGGGTCCCGTACGACCTGCTGCGCGGGCGGCCGGTGCCGGGGCGCGGGCTGACCGTCGACCCGGTCAGTGGCGCGCTGGTGTCGGTGCTGGTCCCGGAGACGGTGCTGCGGTCGGACGGTATGGGCTGACCGGACCGGTTCGACCCGGGCTCCCGCTCCGCGGTCAAGCGAGAGCCCGGTGGGCGCCGGGTCAGCCGTTGTTGGTGCTGGCGGCGATGTCCTTGTCCATCTGCTCGACGGACTCCTTGATCTTGGTGAACTGGGTGGCGAAGCTGTTGATGCTCTCCACCGCCTGCTGAAGCGAGGCCGTCAGCTTCTCGTAGGCGGCCTTCATCGCCGGGCTGCTCTGCTGCATGAACAGGCCGTTGTCCAGCAGCCCCTCCACCGAGGTCTTGGTGGACAGCAGATGCGGGTTGATGTCGTTGACGGCCTGGTTCATGACCCCGGAAACGCGCATGATCTCGGCGTAGTCGAGGTTGATGTTGCCTGCGGGCATGGTGTGGTTTCCTGCCTTTGTCTAGTCGTCTTCTTTCGGGACCCAACCGGAGTTCTGGTCCGCATGGTCGCTGGTCCACTCCTCCTTGCGGCCGTCCGTCTCCACCGTGCGGGTGCCGCTGCCGTCCTCGTGGACCTCGATCGTCTCGGTCACCTCATGGCCGTTCACATCGAGCGAGGACGTGGTCGTGCCGTGCACGGTCTGTTCGTTGCCGTCGTCGTCGGGCCCCGTGGTCGTGTAGGTCGTGGTGGAGTCCCGGTGGCCGGTGGAGGAGTTGTAGTCCGAGGTGGTGGTCCCGGTGGTGGTGGACTGTTTGCCGTCCGGGGTCTTGGTGGTGCTGGAGAAGGTGTCCGTGGTGTTCTTGTGGTCCCCCGATTCGGTGGTCTGCGAGTTGCCGGTGGTGCTGGTGACGTTGCCGTAGACATCGGTGGCGGTCGAGTCGTACGTGCCGTCGGCGTGGTAGTTGGTGGTGTCGGTGGAGGTCAGCCCGCTGCTGGTGGTGATGGTGGTGGTGATTTTGGTGGGCTTGCCGTCCGGGCCGTACTCATAGGTCGTGGTGGTGGTGTTGCCATGGCCGTCGGTGGTGCTCCACTGGCTCTCGCGCTCACCCGGCGGCTTCGGCGCATGCGGATCGTTCGGGTCGACGTACCCCTTGGCGACCGCCTCCTGCCAGTCGTCCCAGATCTCCTTCTGCGTGCGATAGAGATCCGCGGCCAGCGACGCCTCCTGCTTGCTCGCCTCCCCGGCCAGCCGGAAGTCCCAGTCCGCCCAGCCTCGCGCGACACCCTCGTACAGGTTGTGAAGCTGCTCCAGCTTCTCCTCGGAGCGCTTGAAGGAGCCCTTCCAGACCTCGTAGTACGCCTGGATGGCATAGGAGACGCCGCCGCCCACCTGCTCGGTGGTGTAGTTCTGATTGTTCTCCCGGGCCTGCTTGACCTGCTCCTTGAGGCTGCTGGCCTTCTGCGCGACCTGGTTGAGCAGCTCGTAATCGACGACGATGTCAGGCACGGTCCCCCCTGGGTCGGCTCGCTGCGGGCTCATACTGCCCTACCGTGACCAACGGCCCAAAAGCGTGGTCCGGTTCAGGAATCAACCATGTCTGACGTACCGTTCATTCCGATGAACCGTCTTCGCTCGTCGGTGCGTTACCCAAGTGTAGGTGCCCACCGGTGAAGCGCCCGTGCCACAGCTGACCGTCAAGGGGGAGGAGCAGCGTGCCGACCCGTCCCGGCGACTGGAGCGCGCTCGGTCTCGGCGGTGACCCGGTCCCGGGTGACCCCGCCATGCTGAACACCATCGCCGACACCATGCGCGACCTGGCGACCTCCGCCGGGGTCGTCAACACCGGGCTGCGTGAACTGCAGACCACCGCGGGCGACGGACAGCGGTTCATCGGCGTCACCGCCGACCGGCTGCGCGAGATGGTGGACAGCCATCTGTACAACTTCGTCGGGCATGTCGAGGAGTCCTTCCGCAAGGCCGAGAACGCCCTTCGCGTCTACGCGACCGCCGTCGAGACCGCTCAGGGCGAGGCCGACCAGGCGCTCTCCACCGCCCAGGGGCTGCCCGAGGACGATCCGCAGCGGCAGTCGCTCACCCAGCGCGCCGAGGACGCCCGCACCGACGTGTCCAACGCCGCGGGCGAACTGCGCCGTCAGCTCCACGACGCGGGCGCGATGATGGTCCAGCCGGTCAGCGACTGCGATCTGTTCTGGGAGGCGTTCCAGTGGCTGACGATCATCATCTCGGTGATCGCGGTCTTCACCGGCGGCATCCTCGGCATCATCGCCTGGGGCATGAACGCCGTCCTGCTCATCAAGACCATCGTGGACTTCAGCCAGGGCAAGGCCAGCGGGCTCGAACTCGGCCTGGCCTTCCTCGGCGTGCTCTTCCCCACCACCAAGGCCATCAACGTCGGCGCCATCATCAAGGGCCTCGGCAACGGCCTCAAGGGCGTCGTCGGCGGTCTGACCGGCGCGGGACGTGGCCTTTTCGGCCAGATCAGCCACTTCTCCTCGCTCACCGGCCTGCCCAAGATCGTCGTGGCCCCGATGGTGATCGGCGCCCATCTCGCCCCGCTGGTCAAGATCGATGTCATCGCGCTGGGCAAGGGCTTCGGCAACGCCCTGAAGGGCGGCTGGAACAGCGCGATCGGCGCGATCGGCAGCGACTGGGCACGCGTCACTGCCTCCTCGACCGGCGCCTGGGCCAAGGCCGGCGCCTACTCCCTGGCCAATCTGCAGCGCCTCGCCCGGCTCGGCGCCGCCACCCTCCTCCCGCTGAACTTCACCGAGCTCAGCGTCCTCGGCATCGGCGGCGCCGCCCGGCTCGCCTTCGGCGAGCGCGTCCTCGGCATCGCCCAGCCCGAGTTGCACGCCCTGCTGGCCAACGCGGGACGTACGGACGCGGCCCTGCGCGGCATCCCCCCGGTGCAGACCGGCCCCGGCGCCCTGACGCACACCGGGCTCATCCGGCCGCCCGGCGCGTTTCTGCCGGGTGGCGGCCTGCACCTCGGCGGCCTCGGTACGGGCACATTGGGAGCCGTACCGCTCACCCCGCTGACCGAGCTGCCCACCGTCAACCTGGGTGCCCTGACGCCCCAGGGGCTCGGCGCGTCCCACGGCCTGACCACCGCGCCGCTGCCCCACGGGATGACCACCAGCCCGGGCGGCCTGGTCATCCCGGCCGCCCACGCGGCGCCCGGCGGCCAGGGCCTCCAGACACTCCATCAGATGGACTTCGCCGCAGGCCAGGTGCGGCTGGACAACAATCTGCTGCTGCCCGGCAACACCGCCATCGACCTGCTGCGCGACGCCCACACCCCGTCCGCGGTGTCCCACACCGGCCAAGGGTCCGTCCCCGGCGTCGCCTCGGCCGGAGGGGTGTCCGACGGCGTCACCATGGCCCGCGGCGCGGTGGGACACGCCGAGGCGCTGAACGATCTGACCTTCCCTGAGCTGAACGCCCTCGCCCACGGGGATGTCGCCGTCACCGCCATCCGGGGCGACGGCATCACCCTGCGGATCGGCGACGCGGCCCCCCGGACCGTCGACGCGCACGCGGTCGCGGGCACCGCCCCGGTGCCCGCCGGAGCAGCGGCGGCCCCGGCGAATGTGGCGCACGGGAGCGCGGCGGCTGTTTCCCCGCCCCCGGGTGTCGCCGCCGCCCCGCCGCCGGGCGTTGTCGGCGGCCACGCGCCGGGCGCCCCGGCGGTCGTGGGCGCGCACGCCGTGCCGGTGGGCACCGGAGCGCATGGCCCGGGTGCGGCGGCGCACGCGGACTCGGGCGCGGCGGCGGGCGTGGCGCAGGGCTCGGCGCCCCCGGGTACGTCCGCGGCCGCGGCGCCGCAGGGCGGCGTCGCCCGCGTTTCGGCCGAGACCCCGCCCGCGGGTGTCGTCGGCAACTCCGCGCCGGGCACGCCCGCGCCTGCGGGCGCGGCGAGCGCGCCGCCTGGCG
>NZ_JBSFMM010000072.1:0-48679 GCF_053599555.1 Streptomyces sp. NPDC000941 | reverse complement strand
TTTTTTCTCCACACTCTTCCCCCCCCCCCCCCTCTCCCTATCTATGCTCTTTCAACACGGGCCCGTTCTTGGTGCTTACCAAAGGCCCGGGAGGCGGCACGCGGTGGCCCCGCGCCCCCACGGCGCCGCGGTCGTCGATCGCTCGTCGCAGGCTTGCCAGCCTGCCGCTGAGGAACACGCGGTCCGCGCCGGCGAGCTCCGGCGAGCGATCCGGGTCGGCGACAACTTCTTCCGCCTCCGTGATCCGGTCCGTGAACCTCAGGCTCGGCACATCAACCTTGCGCATGCCGGCGTGCAGCTGCTCCAGCGCCTTGGCGTAGTCGACTGGTGAGGTGTGAGGCGTCACGGGCTCGTAGTAGGTCCACAGCGTCACTGCGAAGCCATCGTGCGTGTACACACGCGGGTCCGCCCGAGGCTCCAAGGGACACGCTGGGCATCCGACCTCGGCGAGCCGCTGAGCGAGCTCGACTTCGAACTGTGCAACCTCTTGTCCCACAAGGGCGACCCGGGCAAAGACGTCGCATGGCGTCAGCCGCAGTGCCAGCTTGTTCGAGTTGTGGAGAACGATTGCGTCGCTGGCTGGCAGGTCGAGCGATGCGGCGACCGAAGTCGCAGCCGCGATCGCACGCGTGACGTCGGTCATCTCCACCCTCGAATCTTGGCATAGATGAGCGAGAGCGATGCCAACCAGCGTGGCCAGGTGCCAACTATCGTGGCTCGGGACACCAGCGTCCGCGCTCAAACTTCGGTGAGAATGCTCAACCTTCACTGCGACAGGTCACTGTTTCGCCGAAAGCTGACCGTTCTCACTGAAGTTTGACGAATGGCCGTTCGTCTCATCAAAAGTTGAGTGGGCGGGGCCTGGGAAGTCGCCCGGGCAGGCAGTCGCTAGGCTCGCGCCATGCCTCATGATCTCGGTTTCACGTGCTCATGCTGTGGCGACCACCACGCAGATGTGCCCTTGGGCTACTCGACCATGGCGCCCGATGTCTGGGATCCGAGCTTCGAGACTGATCCGGACAGCATGCTCTCCTCCGACCAGTGCATCATCACGGGCCAGCACTTCTTCATCAAAGGTCTGATCGAGATACCTGTGATCGGCAGCGAAGACGTCTTCTCATGGGGCGTCTGGGTCTCTCTGAGCAGAGACAACTTCACCCGTGCCCTGGAGGTGTGGAAGACGGAGGGCCGCGAGACCGAGAAGCCCGTACTTCGGTTGGCTCAGCACCGAACTCGCGCTCTACTCCCCGGCGACCATCAACCTGAAGACGAACGCCCACACCCGACCGGTCGGCACGCGCCCCTTCATCGAGCTGGAGCCCACTGACCACCCGCTCGCCGTCGAACAGCGCACCGGGATCACCCAGGAGCGCGTGCGTGAGATCGCCATGGCCGTGCTGCATCCGGCCTGATTGGCGCTCGCCGGTCAGACTTCACTGAGAACGCTCAAACTTCGGTGAGACCGGACACTGGGAGAAGGCCGGGCACCCCACCCCCGAGACATACACCCCCACCCTCGTCCGAGGCGAGGGCGGCTGAGACCTGCGGCTAACCCGATAGGCCCCGGCCCCTGCGCTCCAGGCGCGCGGAGGTGAGCCGATCTACACCTACCTGGTCGACCTCGCGATCGTGCGCTCTCCGCGCAAGCGGAAGTGAACCCGGCCGGGACATCCTGGCGCGCGAGGTCGACTCCGCTCAGCTCGGTGTTCATGCGATCACCACCCCGGCCGGGTCGCCATCGAGGGGACGGGCGGCGAGCTCGGGCAGCCGGTCCGCCCACGGCGTGGGGCCGGCCGCCTCGGTGTGGTCCGCGGCCTGCTCGCGCAGCTTCTCCAGCCGCGCCTCGAGCAGGTACTGGGCGGTGCGCTCCCGGGCGGTGTCGGCCGCTTTCGTCTCGGCGGCGACGGCGTCCGCGCCGTTCGGGTTGGCCCTGAACCAGCGGCGGTTCTGCTCGGTCGCGTACGCCCGGCGGGCCTCCGCTTCGGCTTCCTCGGTCCGGCCCAGCATCGCCAGCGCGTTCTGCCGGTACTCCGGCGCAGACTGCTCCACGGCCTGGAGCGCGGCAAAGGCGAGCGCGGACGCCGCCGCGACCGGGTTCGTTTCCAGTTCGCCGGGGTCCAGCAGCTTCAGGAACTGCGTGCGGGCGGCCTCGATGTCGGCCTCCAGCGACGCGCGGACGTGGGCGGTGACGGCGGTGACGGCGCCCGGGTCGTCCAGGGCCGCGGACCAGGTGGCCGTAACCATACCGGCCTCCACGATCAGGGCCTCGGTCCGGCGCTGGCAACCGCACAGCCCGGCCTGCGCTTGCCGAGAATGTCATCCACCCTGGTCGGGGGCCCGCACCAGGCCTCACGGTCGTCGGCCGCGGTCACTCGAGTCGGCGCTCTCGCGTAGTGCATGATCCGCGCGTCATGATGATCGATCGTGCTGCTGCGACTGGCTTACCTGGGTGTGACACACGCGTTCGCGATGCTCCGCCTGCTGCCGATGTGGGGCTACCGGCGCCTGCACGACGAGCTCCTCGTACTGGGGGTGAAGGTAGGCGCGTCCACCGTCTGGGAAATCCTGAAGGAGGCCGGCATCGATCCTGCGCCCGAGCGGAACTCCACTACCTGGGCCACCTTCCTTCGCAGCCAGGCTGATGCCCTGCTGGCCTGCGACTTCATGGAAACAGTCACCCTGTCGGGGGTACGGATGTACGTGCTCGTGGTGATCGAACACGGCAGTCGCCGGATCCGGATCCTGGGCGCCACCGCGCATCCGACCGCCTCCTGGGTAGCGCAAGCGGCGAAAAACCTCGTCATGGACCTCGAAGACCTCGACTGCCGGGCACGGTTCATGATCCGGGACAGGGACGGGAAGTTCCCCGCCCTCTTCGATGCCGTCCTCAAGGACGCAGGAATCGACATCGTCCTCAGCGGCATCCAGATCCCAAGAATGAACTCGATCACGGAGCGCTGGATACAGACCTGTCGCCGCGAGCTCCTGGACCGGACATTGATCTGGAACCAGCAACACCTACTCCACGCCCTACGCGAGTTCGAGCAGTTCTACAACGGACACCGACCACACCAGGGCATCGCGAACGCCAGGCCACTGCACCCCTTGCCCCCGCCGATCGACGATCCCGACGTGTTGGCCCGCCTCGACATACGCCGACAAAGTCGCCTCGGCGGCATCCTCCACGAATACCAACATGCGGCGTGACCTGCACGGATGAGATTTCCGGCAAGAGCAGTCGCGATGACAGCGCCCGCCGCAGCGCTTACCAGAGTCACCCACTCCACCACGTGACCATAGGAAGGATCGCTCGGGACCGCCAGAGTGCGAGCGACCGCCTGGCCGGCTCTGCCCGCGCGCCGCGGCACGGTTGGGGTGAGCACCTGGGGACCGCATGGACACGGCCGCGACACGCCGACGAAACACCCTCTCCTTAATTTCTGTCATCCGACAGGAACCAGTGACTGGGGCTCGCCATGACCGCCACCGCACCACACTCCGAGGCTGAGGAAGCGGCGGCCGCCACCGACGCAGCCGCGCTCGCCGGATTCGGATACCGCCAGGAGCTGCACCGCGCCCTGGGCCGGTACGCCTCCTTCGCTGCCGGCTTCTCCTTCATCTCCGTCGTGACCACCGTTTTCCAGTTCTTCGCGTTCGGCTACTCCTTCGGTGGCGCGGCCTTCTTCTGGACCTGGCCCGCCGTGCTGCTCGGGCAGCTCCTGGTCGCGGCGTGCTTCGCCGAGCTCGCCGCCCGCTACCCGATCTCGGGGGCGATCTACCAGTGGTCGACGCGGCTCAGCACGCCCGCCTTCGGCTGGTACGCCGGCTGGATCATGGTGATCGGCCAGATCGTCGTGGTGGCGGCCGCGGCGCTCGCCCTGCAGATGGTCCTGCCCGCGATCTGGTCGGGCTTCCAGATCCTCGGGGGCGATCCGGCGCCCTTCTCCGCCTCGGGCGCGGCCAATGCCGCTGTTCTCGCCGTCGCGCTCCTCGCGCTCACCACCGTCGTGAACGTCCTCGACAACAAGGTGCTCTCGGCGGTCAACCGGATCGGGGTCACCGCCGAGATCGTCGGCGCCGTCCTGATCATCGTGCTGCTGTTCACCCACGCGGAGCGGGGCACGGGAGTCACCCTGCACACCGGCGGCGAGGGCGGGGCGGTCACGGCCGTGCTGGTCGGCTCGTTCGCCGCGGCCTACGTCCTGATCGGTTTCGACAGCGCGGGAGAGATGAGCGAGGAGACCCACAATCCTCGTCGCACCGCGCCGCGCACGATCCTCACCGCTCTCGTCTCCGCCGGGGTGCTGGCCACCCTGCTGGTGCTCGGGGGGTTGCTCGCCGCACCCAGCCTGACCGACGGGCGGCTGGCCTCGGACGGGCTGTCGTACGTCCTCACCAGCAGCCTCGGCGACGGGGTGGGCAAGGCCCTGCTGGCCGACGTGGTGGTGGCCATCGCCGTGGCGACGCTCGCGATCCAGACCTCCGCCACCCGGATGCTCTTCTCGATGGCGCGGGACGGGGTGCTGCCGGCCTCGCGGACGCTGGCGAAGGTGTCGCCGTCCACCGGCATGCCGAAGGGACCGGCCCTGGTGGTCGGCGCGGGGGCGGCGGGCCTGTGCCTGCTCAACCTGGCCTCGCCGGAAGCGTTCCTGGCGATCGGCACGACCTGCATCGCCATGCTGTATCTGGCGTACGCGATGGTGACCGGCCCCATGCTGGTGCGGCGGCTGCGCGGCGGCTGGCGCTCGGCGGGAGACATGGCGGGAGGCGTGGACGAGACGGGCAAGCCGCTGTTCTCACTCGGGCGCTGGGGTCTGCCGGTCAACGCCCTCGCCCTGGTCTACGGCCTGTTCATGACCGTCAACCTGGCCTGGCCGCGCGCCGCCGTGTACGACCCGTCGGGCGGTCACTGGTACTTCCAGTGGTTCACCGCGCTGTTCCTGGGCGTCTCGGTGCTGCTGGGCGCGGCCTACCGGACGTGGCGGGCCCGCACCACGGACTCGGCTTCCTCGTCGCCGGCACCGGCCGAGACCGCCGCCCGGCTCTCGCCCGCTTCTCCCCGCCCGTAGAGCCCGCCCGCAGGGCTGCCCGCAGAGCCCGGGGTCATACCGACGCCAGCCCCGCCGCCTTCTCGCGCACCCCGGACAGCAACCCCTCCGCCACTCCCGCGACCCGCAACGCCGCGTCCGCCGTCGCGGCCGCGAACGCGTCGGCGGGCCGGTCGGGGTCCGAGCGGTGGATCAGGATGACCCCTTCGATGAGCCCGAAGACCAGATCCGTGCGGAGCGCCAGCTCGCCCTTGTCGAGCGACCCGCAGCTCTCCGTCGCGGCGAGCAGCCGGCCGTACGCCTCCTTGAGTTCCAGCCGCACATGGTGGAAGCCGGCGAAGCCTTCGCCACGCACTTCGGGCAGGAGGTAGAGGCCTCCGAGGTTGTGCGGTCCGCCGCACAGCAGGCGCACATCGGAGCTGCACAGAAACCACAGACGGGCCTCGGCCGGCGCGGCCTCGTCGGCCGCGAGCAGCCGGTGTGCCAGCGCCAGCGAGGGGGTGACCGTGGACTCCAGGAGCTCGGCGAGGAGGTCCTCCTTGCCGGCGAAGTAGTGGTACATCGTGGCCTGCCGCATGCCGGCCCGCTCGGCGACGGCCCGTGTCGTCGTCGCCGCGTATCCACGGGTGGTGAACAACTCGGCCGCGGCGGCGAGCAGTTCGTCGCGCGGCGACAGGCCGCTGTCGAGCCGCCCCGCGGCGCGCGGCCGGCCCACCCGCCTTCCTGGAGTGCTCATGGGCCGATCGTCGCACATCCGCGCCCGCGCCCCGTCCGGCGACCTGGGTGAGGGCCGGGTAACCGGTCCGCAACAGGCGGGCAACGCGGCCGACGCACCCTCCCTCTAATTTCTGTCAAGCGACAGAAATGGAGGCGCCCGATGGCGACAGCGACGACGTACGAAGCCCGGGACCACGCCCGTGCCCAGGAGGGCACCCGCGCCGGGACCATGCCCGTGGTGCCCGCCACCGACTGGCCCTCCCCGCCGTGCGAGGCCGGCCATCTCGTGTGGGCGGAGACCGTGGCGGGCGGCAACTACACCCACCGGGTCCTCGCCCGCGGCACCGAACTCCGGCTCACGGACCTGCGCGGCGACGCCTGTGCCCATCTGCTGTTCTACGTCGCGGACCGGCCCTGGGAGCGGCTCAACGCGGCCGACACCGTCAAGGTGCAGTGGAACGCCTACCTGGGCGAGGGCAGCCTGCTCCTCTCCGACCAGGGCCGTGTGCTCGCCTCCGTCGTCGCGGACGATTCGGGCCGGCACGACGCGCTGTGCGGCACCTCCACCCTCGTCCGGAACACCGAGCGCTATGGCGACGGCACCCCGCAGTCCGCCTCTCCCGCGGGCCGTGAGCTGTTCAAGCTGGCCGCGCTCAAGAACGGGCTGGAGCCGCGGGACCTGCCGCCGTCGATCTCCTTCTTCCAGGGCGTGCGGGCGGCCGAGGACGGCTCCGTGGACTTCACCGGCTCCGCCGGCCCCGGCGCCCGGGTGACCCTGCGCGCCGAGCAGGACCTGACCGTGCTGATCGCCAACGTTCCCCACCCCGCCGACCCCCGGGCCGAGTACACCAGCACCCCGCTGGAGGTACTGGCCTGGCGGGGCGCGCCGACCGCGCCCGGCGACCCGCTGTGGGACGCCACCCCTGAAGGCCGCCGCGCCTTCCTCAACACCGCTGAATTCCTCACCGCCAGGGGGCTCGCATGACCACCACACACCCCGCGCCCGCCTCGCGGCCCGAGCGGACGGACGAGTCCGCGCGCAAGGTCACCGTCGTCCCCGCGCGGGCGGCCTGGTCGGCCGTCGTCCGCGCCGGTGAACTGCTCACCATCACCGATCTGCACGGCAACCAGGCGGTCGACTTCCTGGTCTACGACGCCCACGACACCACCGTGCGCTACAGCGCGCCCGACACCATCCACGTCCAGGGCAACATCTTCCTCACCACCGGCTCCGTGCTGCTGTCGAACGAGCACACCCCGCTGATGACGGTGGTCGAGGACACCTGTGGGCGGCACGACACGGTCGGCGGCGCCTGCTCCAAGGAGTCCAACAGCCTCCGGTACGGCCACCACACCTGGTCCCAGCACGCGTGCGTGGACAACTTCCTGGCCGAGGGGGCCAGGCACGGCCTCGGCAAGCGCGACCTGGTGTCCAACATCAACTGGTATATGAATGTGCCGGTCGAGAAGGACGGCACGCTCGGCATCGTGGACGGCATCTCGGCGCCCGGGCTGCGGGTCACCCTGCGCGCCGAGGCCGATGTACTCGTCCTCGTCTCCAACTGCCCGCAGATCAACAACCCCTGCAACGGCTTCGAGCCCACGGCGGTGGAGATGACGATCACCGGGGCCGCCCCGTGAACCTCGACCGCTTCGACACCCTGCTGGTGGCCAACCGGGGCGAGATCGCCGCGCGTATCATCCGCACGGCCCGCCGCCTGGGCCTGCGCACCGTCGCCGTCTTCTCCGATCCCGACCGGTCGAGCCAGCACGTCAGGCTCGCCGACACGGCGGTGCGGCTGGGCCCCGCCCCCGCCAAGGATTCGTATCTGAACGCCGATCTGGTGCTCCGGGCCGCGAAGGACACGGGCGCGGGAGCGATCCACCCGGGGTACGGTTTCCTCTCCGAGGACGCGGAGTTCGCCCGCCGCTGCGAGGCGGCGGGGATCGTCTTCGTCGGCCCCTCACCCGAGCAGCTGGAGCTGTTCGGCGCGAAGCACACCGCGCGCGCCGCCGCCGAGCGCGCCGGAGTCCCGCTTGCCCCGGGCACCGGCCTGCTCCCCGATCTCCCCGCCGCCCACGCCGCGGCGGAGCGGATCGGCTACCCGGTGATGCTGAAGGCGACCGGCGGCGGAGGCGGCATCGGCATGGGGGCCTGTCACGGCCCCGACGACCTCGCCGACGCCTGGGAGCGGGTGCAGCGCGTCGCCTCGGCGTCCTTCTCTTCCCAGGGCTCCTCCCACGGGGTTTTCCTGGAGCGGCTGGTGGAGCGGGCCCGCCACGTCGAGGTGCAGGTCTTCGGCGACGGTCTGGGCCGGGTCGTCTCCCTGGGGGACCGGGACTGCTCCCTCCAACGCCGCAACCAGAAGGTGCTGGAAGAGGCCCCGGCTCCCGGCCTGCCGGATGCCGTCCGGGCCTCGCTCGCCGCGTCCGCCCGGGAGCTGTGCGCCTCGGTCGGCTACCGCTCGGCCGGAACCGTCGAGTTCGTGTACGACGCGGCCCGCCAGGAGGCGTACTTCCTGGAGGTGAACACCCGCCTCCAGGTGGAGCATCCGGTCACCGAGGAGATCTACGGCATCGACCTCGTGGAGTGGATGCTGCGGCTCGCCCAGGGAGACACCACGGTGGTGCGCGATCCGGGAACTCCGCGCGGCCATGCCGTCGAGGCCCGCGTGTACGCCGAGGATCCCACCCGCGAGCACCGGCCCAGCGCCGGACTGCTGACGAACGTCGCGTTCCCCCCGGACGTCCGCGTGGACACCTGGGTGGAGACCGGTGCCGAGGTGACGACATCGTACGATCCGATGCTGGCCAAGATCGTCGCGTACGGCGCCGACCGGACTCAGGCACTCCGCCGCCTGGACGCCGCGCTGACCGCGACCCGGGTGGACGGGATCGAGACCAATCTCGGGCTGGTGCGTGCGGCCCTGGCCGACGCCGAGTTCCAGAGTGCCGGGCACTCCACCGCCACCCTGGCGCGGATCACCGACCCGACCCCGCGCATCGAGGTCATCGCCTCGGGCACCCTCACCACCGTCCAGGACTGGCCCGGCCGCACCGGCTACTGGCAGGTCGGCGTCCCGCCGAGCGGCCCGATGGACGACCTGTCGTTCCGACTCGGCAACCGGGCCCTCGGCAACGACGAGGGCGCGCCCGGCCTGGAGTGCACCCTCCAAGGCCCCACGCTGCGCTTCAGCCACGCCACGACGCTGTGCGTCACCGGCGCCCCGGCCCCGGTGACGGTGGACGGCGAACCGGTGCCCCAGTGGGAGCCGGTGACCGTCCCAGCGGGGGCGGTCCTCACCGTCGGCGCCCCCGGCCGGCACGGCCTTCGGACGTACATCCTGTTCGCGGGCGGCCTGGAGATCCCCGCGTTCCTGGGCAGTGCGGCGACCTTCACCCTGGGCCGGTTCGGCGGGCACGGCGGCCGGGCCCTGCGGACCGGCGACGTCCTGCACGGCGGCGCCACGACCCGCGCGGGCGCCCCGGTGCCGCCCGCCGACCGCCCGGCCTTCGGCGACTCGTGGCGGATCGGAGCCGTCGAAGGCCCGCACGCCGCGCCCGAGTTCTTCACCGAGGACGACATCCGCGACTTCTACGACGCCGACTGGAAGGTCCACTTCAACTCGGCCCGGACCGGAGTCCGCCTGGTCGGGCCCAAGCCCCGCTGGGCGCGTACGGACGGCGGCGAGGCGGGCCTGCACCCGTCCAACATCCACGACACCCCCTACTCGGTGGGCGCCGTCGACTACACCGGGGACATGCCGGTGCTGCTGGGACCCGACGGGCCCTCACTCGGCGGCTTCGTCTGCCCCGCGACCGTCGCGAAGGGGCAGCGCTGGAAGCTGGGCCAGGTCCGGCCCGGTGACACGGTCCGGTTCGTCCCGCTCACCGCCCGCGCCGCGTCCGCCCTGCGCCGTACGCCGCAGGCCGACCCCGTCCCGGACCGGGCGGTCATCGTGGACGGCGGCGTGCTCCACCGGGGGGAATACCGAGGGGAAGCGGTCACCTACCGCCGCGGCGGCGATGACAATGTGCTGGTCGAGTTCGGGCCGATGCAGCTGGACCTGGGTCTGCGGATGCGGGTGCACGCGATGATGGAGGCGGTGGCGGCCGAGCGTCTCCCCGGTGTCACCGATCTCACCCCCGGCATCCGCTCGCTCCAGGTCCAGACGGACCCCGACGTCCTGCCGCAGCCGGAGCTGCTGTCCGTGCTGCGCCGGATCGAGTCGGAGCTCCCGCCCACCGAGGACCTGGTCGTACCCTCCCGCACCGTCCACCTGCCGCTGTCCTGGGACGACCCGGCGACCAGGGAGGCAATCGAACGCTACATGGCGGGGGTGCGGGACGACGCCCCCTGGTGCCCGTGGAACATCGAGTTCATCCGCCGGGTCAACGGTCTCGACTCGGTCGACGATGTGTTCCGTACGGTCTTCGCCGCCGAGTACCTGGTGCTGGGTCTGGGCGATGTGTATCTGGGCGCCCCCGTGGCGACTCCTCTGGACCCGCGCCACCGCCTTGTCACCACGAAGTACAACCCGGCACGGACCTGGACCGCGGAGAACTCCGTCGGCATCGGGGGCGCCTATCTGTGCGTTTATGGCATGGAGGGGCCGGGCGGCTACCAATTCGTCGGCCGGACCACGCAGGTGTGGTCCGGGTGGCAGCAGCGGGGTGCCTTCCAGCCGGGCTCACCCTGGCTGCTGCGCTTCTTCGACCGCATCAAGTGGTACCCCGTCGAAGCGGATGAACTGCTCGAACTGCGGGCCGACATGGCGGCGGGCCGCTTCGCGCCGAGGATCGAGGAGGGCACCTTCGCCCTCGCCGACCACCAGCGCTTCCTGTCCGCCCACGCCGATTCCATCAGCGCGTTCCGATCCCGGCAGGCAGCCGCCTTCGCGGCGGAGCGCGACGCGTGGGAGGCGGCCGGTGAATTCGCCCGCGCGGACCGGGCGGCCGGGTCCGCCCCGCCACCGGCCGATCTCGCGGTCCCGCCCGGCGGCCACCTGGTGGAGGCGGAATTCGCCGCCTCCGTCTGGCAGGTCGCGGTGGCGGCGGGGGACACGGTCACGGCCGGACAGCGGCTGCTCGCTCTGGAAGCGATGAAGATGGAGTCCTTCGTGCACGCGCCGCAAGGCGGCGTGGTGGCGAGGGTCCTCGCCAAACCCGGTGACCAGGTCGAACCGGGCTCTCCCCTGCTCATCCTGGGCCCGGCGGCCTGAGCGGCCCCGGATCCCGGCACCCGCCCGCCCCCTCCGTGGCCCTCCGTGCCCCCAAGGAGCATCACATGCCGCCCTCAGCCCTCCGGCGCGTCCGCGCCGCCTACGCCCGCATCGCCCAGTTGGACCGCCCGGAGATCTGGATCGGCCTCCGCCCCCGGGCGGAGGCCGAGGCCGAGGCCGGGGCCGTCGACGCGCGTGTGGGCGCCGGGGAACGCCTGCCGCTGGCCGGACGGCTGCTCGCCGTCAAAGGCAACATCGACGTGGCGGGGTTGCCGACGACCGCCGGCTGCCCCTCGTACGCGTACGAACCCACCGCCGACGCCCCCGTCGTCGCCCGCCTCCGGGCCGCCGGCGCGCTCGTCCTCGGCACCACGAATCTCGATCAGTTCGCGACCGGCCTGGTCGGCACTCGTTCCCCCTTCGGCGCCGTACAGAACGCCGTCGACCCCGCCCGGATCAGCGGTGGATCCAGCTCCGGTTCCGCCGTCGCCGTGGCGCTCGGCCTCGTGGACCTCGCCCTGGGCACCGACACCGCCGGATCCGGCCGCGTCCCGGCCGCCTTCAACGGCGTATACGGGCTGAAGCCGACCTACGGTCTGGTGCCCACCGACGGCACCGTCCCCGCCTGCGCGAGCCTGGACTGCGTCACCGTCTTCGCCCGCACCCTCCCCGAAGCCGAGCAGGCGCTGTCGTACATGAGCACGGCACCCGCGCGGCTCCCCGAGCGCGCCCCGGGCCCCTGGCGGGTCGCCGTCCCCTCCACCGACCAGCTGGGCGAGCTGGACCCCGGCTGGGCGGAGGCGTACGAGGCGGCCGCCGCCCGCCTGGAAGCCGCCGGAGCCCGCCTCCAGCCCCTCGACCTGGCGCCGTTCACCGAGGCGGCCGCGATGCTGTATCAGGGCGCGTTCGTCGCCGAGCGCTACACCGCCGTCGGCGAGTTCATCGAGAAGGACACCCCCGACCTCGACCCCACCGTGGCCGGCATCATCCGCGCCGCCCGCGCCATCCCCGCCCACCGCCTCTTCGCCGACCAGGAGAAGCTCACCGCCCTGCGCGCCCAGGCGCTGGCCGCCCTCGGAGACGCGGACGCCGTGCTCCTGCCCACCGCTCCCGGCCACCCCACCCTCGCCGAGGTCGCCGCCGATCCCCTCGGCAGCAACGCCCGCCTCGGCCGGTTCACCAACTCCACCAACCTCTTCGGCCTGGCCGCGGTCGCCGTCCCGGCCGGCACCGTCGGCGGACTCCCCTTCGGTGTGATGCTGATCGGCCCGGCCCACACCGACGAGCGGCTGGCCCGGATCGCGGCCCGGCTCACCCCGCCCACCCGCGTCGCGGTCATCGGAGCCCATCTGACCGGGCAGCCACTGAACCCCCAGCTCCTCGCGCTGGGCGCCCGCCACGACCACACGACCGTCACCGCACCCCACTACCGGCTGTACGCCCTCACCACCGAGCCCGCCAAGCCGGGCCTGGTACGGGTCGCGGATGGCGGCGCGGCCATCGAGGCCGAGGTATGGGAGCTGCCGCCGGAAGGACTCGGCACGCTGGTCGCGACACTCCCCCGCCCCATGGCGATCGGCAGTGTCGAGCTCGCCGACGGCGCGCAGGTGCCCGGCTTCCTGTGTGAGCCGTCCGGACTCGAGAACGCGAAGGACATCACGTCGTTCGGCGGCTGGCGGTCCTACCTCGCCGCCGGAGACCAGCCCGTGCCGATGCACCCGCACCTCCACGGGAACCGGCCATGACGCGGCGCGGCGTGCGGCGGATCGTGCCGCTGCTGCTCGGTTGGGAGGAACTCCCCAAGTCGGTTTCGGTGCATGGCGCCCCGTACGAGGAACGGCTGCGCGAACCGGTACCCGCCGTTCTCCTGGAGTGCGACGGCGGCTGGCTGCTGCTCGACACCGGCTTCAACACGGCGCTGATCCGGGACCCGGCACTGCGGCGTCGCTTCTACGGCTCCCCCGCCTACCAGCCCATCCTGCCGGGCCCCGGCGAGCCGCTGGAGGAGGCCCTCGACGCGGCCGGAGTCGCGATGGACTCGATCTACGCGGTGGCGGTCAGTCATCTGCACGCTGACCATGCGGGCGGATTGAAGCACTTCGCGGGCCGTGTGCCGGTGCATGTGCAACGCGCGGAGCTGGCCTACGGTCTCTCGGGGCAGCCGGAGGTCGAGCGCAACTCGATCTTCCGGGTCGACTTCGACGACCCCCGCATCGACTGGCGACAGGCCGACGGCGACGTGGAGATCGCCCCCGGGGTGACAGCCGTGCTGACCGCCGGGCATACGCCGGGACACCAGAGCTTCGTGGTGGACCTCGCGGACGGCGGCGGCTTCGTGTTCGCCTTCGACGCCGCCGATCTCACCGAGAACATCGAGCACGAGCTTCCCATCGGCGCCTCCATCGGAGTCGATCCGGCGCAGACCGTGGAGCCGATCCGCCAACTCAAGAGCATCGCGGCCGAGCGCGGCTACGAGCTCATTCCCGGCCATGACCCCGTGGTCTGGCCACGGCTGCGAACGTCCTCACAGGCCCGCTTCACACGCCTTTAACGTTCTGGAGACAAGAAGGACTCCACTCACCGAATAATTGGATCCAAGTCAGCGCACATTAGATCCATTCTTCGGATCGGTGCCCAAGGAGGCCCACATGCCGGACCAGCCACACGGATCGCCCTCGCCCGGCTCTGCCGCGTCGGCGGTGTCGCGCCGCACCATGCTCCGGGGCGCGGGGCTCCTCGGAGTGGGAGTCGGTTTCGGGCTCCCCGCCCTGCTGAGCGCCTGTGGTGTGGCGGCTGACGACGCGGGGGGAAGTGGCAAAGGCGGCACTCTGACCCTCGCCATCGACGCCACCAGCGCCGTCGTCGACCCGGCCTTCTACACCTCGCTGGGCGACTGGATGGCCGTCGACTGCGTCTGCCGCGGCCTGACCTTCATCTCCTTCGAGACCAACGAACCCACCCCCGACCTGGCCAAGAGCTGGAAGATCTCCGATGACCAGCTCACCTACACCTTCACCCTGCGGGACGGCGTCACCTTCCACGACGGCACCACCTTGACCTCCGCCGACGTCCTGGCCAGCCTCAACCGGCAGTTCGACCCCGACGACAAAACCCTCCCCAAGGGCGCCACCCGGCCACTCGCGCGCCTCGGCGCGAACGTCGCCTCGCTGACCGCCGAGGACGACCTCACCGTCAAGATGGTCCTCAAGGAGCCGGACCGAACCGTCCTCGGCAAGCTGTCCGACATCGGCGGTCGCATCATCTCCAAGGCGGCGCTCAAGAAGTACGGGGCCGACATCGGCAAGCACCTCGTCGGCACCGGCCCCTTCAAGTTCTCCTCCGCCACCTCCGGCCAGTCCATCACCCTCGAGGCCTTCGACGGCTTCCGGCTCGGCAGACCTCCCGTCGACCGGCTGGTGCTGCGCCAGGTGCAAGACCCGTCGAGCATCGTCAGTTCACTGCTCAGCGGCGACATCTCAGCCACTCAGTTCACCCCGTACTCCGCGGTCGCCCGGCTGCGCAAGGACGACTCGGTCAAGGTCTACAAGACCCCGTACAGCGCCAACGCCATCATGATGATCGACGCCCGGCGCATCCCCGAACTCAAAGTACGCAAGGCCATCAACCTGGCCATCGACCGCAAGGCCATCCTCGCCCAGGCCTTCTTCGGCATCGGCAGCGAACCCAAGGGATACGCCATCCCGCCCGCCCAGAGCTCCTACGACACCAGCCTGGCCGACCTGAGCACCCAGAACACCACTGAGGCGAGGAAACTCATCGCCGAGGCCCGCGCCCAAGGCCGCCGCGTCCGCATCATGGCGGCCAGCGACTCCTGGCACCCGAAGGCCGCCCAGATCATCGCCCAGAACCTCACCGACGTCGGGTTCAAGGTGTCCACCACCTCGGTGGACCCGGCCACGTACTTCAGTCGTCTCCTCGACAAGAACGACGAGTACCACGACCTGATGATCTGGGAACGCAACACCTACATCCCGGACGCCGACGACATGGTCGGCGCCATGGCCAACCCCACGGGCATCTACGGCTCCGCGCTCTCCGGCATGAGTGCCCTCGACGGCGTCGACACGCTCGCGAAAGACCTGGTCGAGGCCAAGAACCTCCCCGACGGGGGGCGGCGCACCGCCGCCTACACCAAGATCCAGCGTCGCTGGGCGGAGGAGTACATGGTGCTGTCGATGCTGGCCTGCTTCAGCAACCTGGTCGTCAGCGGCTCGCAGGTGAAGAACATGAACACCAGTGCGCTGGCCAACCACCGCTGCTACATGGAGAAGGCCCGTGTCTGACACCACGGCCGCGGCGGATGCCGCGGCCACCGGCACACCACCCATAGCGGCCGCCCGGCCGCCCGCGTCCCCCTCCCCATCCCCATCCCCATCCTCCTCCTCGCCCTCACCCTCGACCGAACGGCGGTCTGCCCTCGCCTTGCTGCGCCATCGCCGGGTGGCGCGGTCCTGGCCGGCGGCGCTGTCCTGGCTCGTTCTGATCGCCGTGATCCTCGTGGCGGCCGTCGGCCCGCTCCTGGTCCAGGCCGACCCGCTGCGTCAGACCCCGTCGGCGCTGTTGCCCCCCGGCTCCGCGGGCCACCCGCTCGGCACGGACGACCTGGGCCGCGACGAGCTGGCCCGACTCGTGCACGGGGCCGGCCCGCTGCTGCTGGTGTCGTTCGCGGCGACCGCGCTGGCCGCCGCCGTCGGCACCGGGATCGGACTCGTCGCCGGATACGCCGGCGGCGTCGTCGAGCAGATCCTGATGCGCCTCGTCGACCTCGCCCTCGCCTTCCCCTCCATCCTGCTCGTCATCCTGCTGGTGGCGGCGGCCGGGGCCGGCACCAGCAGCCTGATCTTCGGCATCGGCATCTCCCTCGCGCCCGGTCTGGCCCGGCTGGCCCGCGCGCTGACGGCGCGCGAGGCCGCCCGCGACTACATCGTGGCCTGCCGGCTCGGCGGCACCCGCACCCCACGCATCCTTGTGCGGGAACTGCTGCCGAACATCGCCGGACCGATGCTCGCCCAGATCGTCATGACACTCTCGGTCGCGGCCGGCTTCGCCGCCGGCCTGTCCTATCTCGGCCTGGGGATCCAGCCGCCGCAACCCGACTGGGGGTACATGGTCCAGGCCGGACAGGAGTTCCTCTTCTCCGCGCCCCGGCTGGTCGTCCTGCCCGCGACGCTCACCCTGCTGTTCGTCGTCGCGTGCAACTTCGTGGGCGACGACCTGCGCGACGCGCTCGACCCCCGGGGGGCCGCGTGAGTGCCTCCTCCGGCGCCGCCCGCGTGTCCCGCCCACTGCGCACACACCGGCCGAAGTGGGCCACCGGCACCGTCCTGCTGGTCCTGCGACGGCTGGCAGTCATCCCCCTCGTGCTGTTCGCGCTGGCCAGCCTGGTGTTCCTGGCGATACGCCTGCTGCCCGGCTCACCGGCGACCTCGCTCGCGGCAGGCGGCAACAGCCTGTCCGCGGCCGAGGTGTCCGCCAACGAAGAGCGCGTCAGCAGGGCACTGGGACTGGACCAGCCGCTGCTCACCCAGTACGGCGCCTTCCTCAACGATCTGGTGCATCTGCGCCTGGGCAGCTCGTTCTACGGGTCCAACAGCGTCCTGGGGCTGCTCGCCGACGCCCTCCCCGCCACCATCGAGCTGACGCTCGCGGCGATGACCGTCGCGGTCCTGCTCGGTGTCTCAAGCGGTGTCGTCGCCGCGCTGCGCAAGGGCCGCTGGATCGACACCGTGATCCGGGGCGTGGCCACGGTGAGCTTCTCGCTGCCCTGGTTCGCGCTCGGCGTGCTCGGCATCATCGTGTTCGGCGTGTGGCTGCGCTGGCTGCCGGTCCTGGGCCGGCTGCCCAGCTCGCTGAACTACCACCCGACGACCAATTTCGTGCTGCTCGACGCGATCCTTCAGAACCGCCCCGAGCTGGTGTGGCCCTGGATCGAGCACCTGATCCTGCCCTCGGTCACCTTGGCTCTGTCGATGGCCGGGTTCATCACCCGCATCGTCCGCGCCTCGGTGCTGGAGGTCCTCGGTGACGACTTCGTCAGGACCGCCCGTATGAAGGGCCTGAGCGAGAGCGTGGTGATCCGCCGCCATGTGCTGCGCAACGCCTGGCTGCCCATCGTGACCGTCCTCGGGCTCCAGTTCGGGTCTCTGCTGGGCGGCTCGGTCATCACCGAGACGGTCTTCTCGTACGCCGGCGTCGGCCACCTGCTGGTGCAGGGCGTCCTCCAGCGCGACTACCCCGTCGTCCAGGGAGCCGCCCTCGCCATCGCCCTTCTGTTCACCCTGGTCAACCACGCGGTGGATCTGCTCTACACGGTCCTCGACCCGCGGCTACGGAAAGGATGACCCGCATGGACATCGTGCTGGTCCACGGTGCCGGCGGACGGCCGACGACCTGGGCGGCGGTGGAGCCCCTGCTGACCGCCCTCGGCCACCGGGTGTTCATCGTCACCAACCCGCTGACCTCGCTGGAGGACGACATCGCCCACACCGCGGCCGCTGTGGCGGAGACGACGGGCCCGGTGCTGATGGCCGGGCACTCCTACGGCGGCGCGGTCATCAGCAATGCCGGCCGCCATCCGCGGGTCAAAGGCCTCGTGTACATCGCCGCGTTCGGCCCCGATGAGGGCGAGACCGTCAACGAGATCGTCGAGCGGTACGAACCGGCCGAGATCTCCAAGTACATGCGGCGCGGACCGAATGGCGAATGGAAGTCGGAGCCGAGTCCGGAGTTCTGGGACGAGATCGGACCCGACCTCTCCGCCGATCAACGCGCCATCGTCGAGACCGAGGGGCGGAAGTCGGAGAACCTCATCTTCACCCAGCCGACCGGTATCCCCGCCTGGCGCCGTCTGCCCAGCTGGTACCTGGTCGCCGACGACGACCGCACGCTGCGCCCGCAGGCCCAGCTGGACATGGCGACGCGTATGAAGGCGACCGTCGAACACGTGCCGGGCAGCCACTACACGACGCTCGTGTGGCCGCGGCGCGTCGCCGACCTGATCCACACGGCGGCGCCGGCCGTGGGCGCCGCCTCATGACGTCCACGCCCGCCCCCGTGCTGGAGATCCGTGATCTGCGCGTGCGGTTCGACGTTCCGGCCGGCCGCCTGCCGGCCGTGGACGGGGTGGATCTGACGCTGCGGAAAGGCGAAGTCCTGGCACTGGTCGGCGAGTCGGGGTCCGGCAAGTCCGCCCTGTCGATGAGCCTGGTCGGGCTGAACCGCGGCCCGCGCACCCACATCAGCGGCGAAGTGTCCTTCGGCGGCCGCGACCTCGTCGCCGCGTCCGAACGGGAACTGCGCGGCGTCCGGGGCAAGGACATCGCGGTCGTCTTCCAGGACGCGCTGGCCGCGCTCAACCCGCTGCACCGGGCGGGCGCCCAGGTCTCCGAGATGATCCGCGCCCACCGCGACGTGGAACGCGAGCAGGCGATGAGCCGTGCCGTGGAACTGCTCTCGGAGGTCGGCATCGCCGGCCCGGACCGCGCGGCGCGTGCCTACCCGCACCAGCTGTCCGGCGGCATGCGCCAGCGCGTGATGATCGCCATGGGCCTGGCCAACGACCCGGCCCTGCTGATCGCGGACGAGCCCACCACGGCGCTGGACGTCACAATCCAGGCCCAGGTCCTCGCGGTCCTGGGGCGGATCCAGCGCGACCACGGCACCTCCGTACTGCTGATCACCCATGACCTGGGGGTCGTGGCCGAGGTCGCCGACCGGGTGGCCGTCATGTACGCGGGGCGGATCGTGGAGCAGGGCCTGCGGGAGGAGGTGCTGTTCCGCCCTCAGCACCCGTACACGATGGGGCTGCTCGGTTCGGTGCCGCCGATCGACGGTCCGGTCCTACGGCGGCTGCCCACCATCTCCGGCACCCCGCTGACCGGGGTGGGCCGCCCGCCCGGCTGCGCTTTCGCACCCCGGTGTCCCTTCGTCCACGCCGCGTGCGGCGAGCGCCCCGCGCTGCGGCAGCGGTACGGCCACGACGGGCACCTCGACGCCTGTGTGCTACCCGGCCCCGCACGTGCCACGGCCCGCTCCCAGGGAGGCAACGCATGACCGCCGCGCTCATGAAGGTCCGCGGGCTGCGGGTCGAGTACCCGGGACGGGCCGGTGGCCGGGTCCAGGCGCTGCGGGACATCGACCTCGACATCCTCCAGGGCGAGACCCTCGGACTGGTCGGGGAGTCGGGGTGCGGCAAGTCCACGCTCGGCCGGGCCCTGCTGCGGGTGATCGAACCCACGTCGGGCCGGATCGAGTTCGACGGCGCCGACCTCACCCGGCTGCGCGGACGGCAACTGCGCCGTATGCGGGCCGAACTGCAGATGGTCTTCCAGGACCCCTTCGGCTCGCTCAATCCGCGGCGCAGGATCGCCGACATCGTCGCCGAACCGCTGCGGCGGGCGCGGGGGGCCACCCGTGCCGAGGCCGCGGAGGCGGTGGCCGACCTTCTCGACCTGGTCGGGCTGGGCACGGAGGCGGGCAGGCGCAGACCGCATGAATTCTCCGGCGGCCAGCGCCAGCGCATCGGCATCGCGCGGGCGCTCGCCTCGTCGCCGCAGTTCGTGGTGGCCGACGAGGCCGTCTCGGCGCTGGACGTGTCGATCCAGGCCCAGGTGCTGAACCTGCTGTCGGATCTCGTCCGCGACCGGGGTCTGACGATGCTGTTCATCTCGCACGACCTGGGAGTCGTACGGCACATCGCCGACCGGATCGCCGTCATGTACCTGGGCCAGATCATCGAGACCGCCACCCGGGACGACTTCTTCGCCGGTCCCGCGCACCCCTACAGCAGCGCGCTGCTGTCCTCCGTTCCCGTGCTGCGGGCCGGGGAGCCCCGCGAACGGCAGGTCCTGGAAGGCGAGTTGCCCGACCCCGCGAATCCGCCCGAGGGCTGTCTGTTCCGCACCCGGTGCCCCATCGCCACGGACCAGTGCCGCACCACCAGGCCCGACCTGCACGAGATCGCACCGGGGCGCAGGGTGCGCTGTCACCTGCCCCTGGTGTCCAGCGAGTAAGGACGAACGTATTGATCATCGACGCGTACAACACCACTCAGGACGTCCGCGGCCGGTCGGACTATCTGACCGGAGCGCGCAAGGGTCAGGCTCCGCCGCCGTACACGCCCTTCGAGCCCCGGCGCATCCTCGACAGGATGGACGCCGCCGGGGTGGACATGGCGATGGTGTGCTCGCTCGCGCAGCGCATCGAGAACGACTTCATCAGCTCCCTGGTGGCAGCGCACCCGGACCGTTTCTTCGGTTTCGGGCAGGTGCTGCCGCAGGCCGACGACGCGATCGACGAGATCGACCGGATGGCCGACGCGGGCCTGGTGGGCCTGAAGCTGCACCCGAGCCTGCACGGCTACCACGTCGCCGACCACGGGCTGCTGGACCCGGTGTTCGAAGCATGCGCGCGGCACGGTCTGCTGGTCCTGATCAACGCGCTCGATGACGCGTTCTGCGCGCCGCTGGCCATCGAGGAGATCGCCCGTGACCATCCGGGGGTGCCGACGATCATCGCCCACATGGGGGCGGTGTGGAACGTGCCGGAGGCGATCATCGTGGCCGAACGCCAGCCGCATGTGTACCTGGAGACATCGGCGACGCTGATGAGCGACGTGAAGCGCGCCTACGCGCGGTTGGGGCCCGAGAAGATCCTGATGGGCAGCGAGTGGCCCGGCTCGGACTTCGACCTGGAACGCATGAAGATCGCAAAGGCGATCGAGGACGAGAAGCACCGGGCGCTGGTCGAGGGCGGCAACATGGCCCGGCTGCTGGGCCTGACGTCATGAGCGCGGCGGACGTCAGCCCCGTGCCCACCCCGTCGTCGATGAGCGCGGGCGACGCCGAACTTCTCGCCACGGCCCAGACCCTGCTGGCACGGGTCTGGCAGCCGGGCCGCCACGAGGTGGCGACGGCGCTGCGTACCGCGGACGGCCGCGTCCACACCGGCGTCCATGTGGAGGGTTCCTGCCGGCGCAGTTCGATCTGCGCCGAGGGCGTGGCCATGGGAACCGCCCGGGGCGCCCTGCCCGCCGAGGTGCCGCTGAGTGTCGTGTCGGTGGTCTCGGTGCAGATCAAACCGGCGGGCCGATTCCGGATCATCGCCCCGTGCGGGGTGTGCCGTGAACTGATCAGCGACTACTGCCCGGACGCCACCGTGTGGGTCACCACGGTCGACGGGGACGAGCCCGTCCCCCTGCGCGCCCTGGACCTGCTGCCCGAGAAGAGCCGACGCCGGTGGTGAGCGCCACCGGCCCCGAGAGGGGAGGACACATGTCCGTCTTCATCACCGGGCCGTCCGGACGGACCGTGCCCACCGGCCTGGACGTCCCCGAACTCGCCGCGCGGTTGGGCGGGACCGGCTCGCCGGTGCTGTGGGAGGAGCTGACCTGGCCGGACGCGAAGTCCACCGCCGCGGGCCAGGACGCCGTCATCATCCCCGTCGGCGCCACCGAGCAGCACGGTCCCCATCTCCCGCTCGCGGTGGACACCCGGATCTGCGAGGCCGTCGCCCTGGGGGTCTCCGCCCTGACCGGTGTGCCCGTCCTGCCGCCCCTGAGCTTCGGGGTGTCCGCGTCCCACGGCGACTTCGCCGGGACGGTGGCACTGCGACCGGAGACCGTGATCGCCGTCGTCGAGGATGTCATCGACTCGTTGTACGCCTCCGGGATACGGCAGTTCATCCTGCTCAACGGACACATCTGGAACAACGGCGCGCTCGATGTGTCGGCCGAGAAGCTGCGGGTCCGCCATCGCGACGCCCGGGTCAGGGCATTGGGATACGTGACGATGTACCCGGGACCCGAGGTCGACGGGCACGTCACCTACGGCCGGGCGCTGATGCACGCCAACCACTTCGAGACCTCCGTCATGCTGCATCTGGCGCCGGAGCTCGTCCGGATGGAACTGGCCACCTCCCATGTCGACCTCGACTCCTTCTGGGACTACCGCATGGACCAGGTCAGCGAGACGGGGGTGTGGGGCAGGGACGTGACCGACGCGGACCCGACCCATGGCGCGGCGGAGTTCGACCGCTGCGTCCTGACCACCGCCCGGGCGGTCTCCGCCGCGGTCCGCGAGCCCTGGCCCGATCCGACCCACCGCCCCGGACGACACGCGTGACGCCGGGATCGGGAACCCAGGACAACGGACCGCGGGGCGGCGACCCGACCCAGAAGGAGAACACCTTGGACCCCAGCATCGTGCTCCCCCGGCTGCCGGACTGCGAGCCCATGCTCATCGGCGGGGAGTGGACCACGGGCACCGCGCGGGAGCGGATCCCGGTGCTCGACCCCGCCGCCCAGGAGCAGCTCACCACCATCGCCCAGGCCGGCCTGGAGGAGGTGTCCGCCGCGGTGGCGGCCGCCGCCGACGCGCACCGTGACCGGCGATGGCGCGGGCTCCCGCCCCGCCTCCGCCGCGACGTGCTGCTGCGCCTCGCCGATCTGGTGGCACGCGACGCCGAGGAGCTGGCGGTGCTGGACACCCTGGACAACGGCAAGGCCATCGAGCGGGCGCGCGGCGATGTGGACCTCGGCCTGCAGGCCATCCGCCACTTCGCGGGCGCCCCGACCCGGCTGTCGGGCACCGTGCACGCGTCCGGCGCCGACCGGCATGTCTACAGCCTGCGCGAACCGGTCGGCGTGGTCGCCGCCGTACTGCCGTGGAACTTCCCCTTCATGATCGCGGCGTGGAAGATCGCCCCGGCCCTGGCCGCCGGCTGCACGATCGTGGTCAAGCCGGCCGAGCAGACCCCGCTCACCGCGCTGCGGCTGGCCGCGCTCTGCCTGGAGGCGGGCGTACCGGAGGGCGTCGTCAACGTCCTGACCGGTGACGGGCGTACGGGTGCGGAACTGGTCGGCCATCCCGACGTCGCCAAGGTGTCCTTCACCGGGTCCACCGAGGTGGGGCGGCAGATCATGGCCGCGGCGGCGCCATCGGTCAAGCGGCTCACCCTCGAACTGGGCGGCAAGTCGCCCAACATCGTCTTCGCGGACGCCGATCTGGGCGCCGCGGCCCCGGCCGCCGTGCGTGCGGTGTTCGGACACTCCGGACAGATGTGCACCGCCGGAAGCAGGCTGCTGGTGGAGAGACCGGTCGTCAAGGAGCTACTCGATCGGCTGCTGCCGGCGGTGGAGGCCCTGCGGATCGGCCCCGGGCTGGCGGGCGGGATCAACATCGGTCCGCTGGTGTCCCAGGAGCAGTACGACCGCGTCAGCGGCTACCTCGACCTGGGCCGAGCCGAGGGCGCCGAGGTGGCCACGGGCGGCGAACCGCTGCCCGGCCCTGGCTGGTTCGTGCGGCCGACGGTGTTCACCGGTGTCAGCCCCGACATGCGGATCGCCAGGGAGGAGATCTTCGGCCCGGTCGCCACGGTCATCCCGTTCGACACGGAGGATGAGGCGATCGCCCTGGCCAACGACAGCGACTACGGACTCGCCGCCGGTGTGTGGACCGGCAGTCTGGCCCGCGCCCACCGCACGGTCGCGGCGCTGGAGGCCGGCACCGTGTGGGTCAACACCTACAACGAGTTCGACCCCGCCGTGGCCTTCGGCGGGATGAAGCAGTCCGGCCTCGGCAGGGACCTCGGCGACGCCGCCGTCGACGGGTTCACCGAGCTCAAGAGCGTCACGATCGCCCTGTGAGCGCCCCCACCACGGCCGGGAGCGCCGCCTCGCACCCGGCACCGCCACCCCCGATCCGCTCCGCCCGGGCGCTGGAGGTCGCGGCTGAGCGCGCCCGCACGCCGGGCTCCGCCACCGGCCACCACTTCAACGCCGCCGGTGCGGCCCTGCCCGCCTCCGTCACCGTGGAGACGGTCATCGGCCATCTGCGCGCCGAGAGCCTGTCCGGCGGCTACGAAGCCGCCAAGGACGCCGCCCCCGCGCTGGAAGCCGTCTACGCACGTACCGCTGAGCTCCTCGGCGCCCGGCCGGAGGAAGTCGCCCTCGTCGAGAGCGCGACGGCCGGCTGGCATCGCGCCGTGTCGGCGCTGCGGCTGCGCCCCGGCGACCGTGTGCTGGCCGCTCGCTCCAGTTACGTCAGCAGTGCCCTGCACCTGCTGTCGGCCGAACGCGACCACGGTGTCCGGGTCGAGCTGCTGCCCAACGGCCCCGACGGGGCGGTGGCGCTGGAGGCACTGGAGACGGCGCTGCGCACCGGTCCCGCCGCCCTGGTCACCGCGGCCCATGTGCCGACCTCCTCGGGTCTGGTCGAACCCGCCGCCGATATCGGCGCGCTGGCCCAGGCGTACGGAGTTCCCTTCCTGCTGGACGCGACCCAGTCGCTCGGCCAGCTCCCGGTCGACATCGGCGCCATCGGCTGCGACCTGCTCATCGGGACCGGCCGCAAGTTCCTGCGCGCGCCGCGCGGCACCGGGCTGCTCGCGGTCCGCCGCCCCCTCCTGGACCGGCTGGCCCCCCAGGCGCCCGATGTCCGGGGTGCCCATTGGACCGCCGAGCGGAGCTGGGAACTGGTGCCGGACGCCAAGCGGTTCGAGCTGTGGGAGGCCGCACACGCCCTGCGCCTGGGCCTCGGTGCCGCTCTGGCGGACCTGACCGCCCTGGGCATGGACACCGTCTCCCAGCACCTGGCGACGCTCGCCACCACGCTGCGGGAGCACCTCGCCGAACTGCCGGGCGTGCGCGTCACCGACCCGCCGGCCGCGGGCGGCGCGATCGTCACCTTCGTGGTCGACGGACTGGACGCCGGCGCGGTACAGCGAGAACTCGCTCGCCGCCGGATCCATCTGATCGCGGTGCCGGCGGGGCACGGCCGCTGGGACATGGATCCCCGGGGCCTGACCAAGGTGGTGCGGGCCTCGGTGCACGTCTACAACGACAGGTCCGACCTGGACGCCCTGGTCGAGGCGGTGCGGGAGATCGTCAGCCTGCACTGCACGCCCACACCGCCGCGGGAGCCGGCACGTCGGTCCGGCGCCGCTGTCCCCGCACCCGCACCCGCTACGGCACGCCGTGGCACCAGGCGCCGTGACGCGATCGTGGTCGGCCTCGGCGTGCACGGCAGTGCCGCCCTGCGCCAACTGGCCGCGCGCGGACTCGACGTCCTGGGCCTGGAACAGTACGCCCTGGGCCATGACCTCGGGTCCTCGCACGGTGCGACCCGGATGATCCGGCGCGCCTATCCCCATCCCGGCTGGGACGGTCTGGTGGACACCGCCTACCGGGCCTGGGAGGAGCTGGAGGGCGCCGCGAAGACCCGTCTGGTCGACATCACCGGCGGTCTGTACGCGGCGCCGACGGACCGGCCCGATCCGCTGCGCGGCCCCGGCTGCCGGCAGGTCGGTCCCGAGGAGGCGGCGCGGATCTTCCCGGGGCTCCGGCTGCCCGCCGGGTTCGGCGCCGTACACGACCCGCGGGCCGGGATCATCGACGCGGCGGAGACCTTGCGGGCCCAGCTGACGCTGGCCGAACGCTCGGGCGCGGCCGTCGTGGACCGTACCCCGGTCATCGGCTGGGAACCGGACGGCGACCAGGTCATGGTGCGCACCGCCGACGGCGTACTGCGCACCCGGCACCTGGTGCTGTGCACCGGTCCCTGGACGGCGGCCCAGGTCCCCTCGCTGGCGCGGCATCTGACGGTCACCCGCATCGTCAACGCCTACTTCGCCGCCGACCCGGCGGGCCCGCTGGGCCCGTCCGGTCTGGGCAGCTTCTCCGTGGATCTGCCGCAGGGGCTGCTGTACGGGTTCCCCGCGACCGGTGCCCGCGGCCTCAAAGTGGGTCTTGACAGCGGCCCGGCCTGGGATCCGGACGCGCCCCGCCCCGCGGCGACCGCGGCGGAACTCGCCCTGCTCGCCGAGGCGGTGGCCCAGGTGCTGCCCGGCGCCGGCCCGGTGACCGAGAGCCTGACCTGCCTCTACACCATGACGCCCGACCGGCGTTTCGTGGTCGGCGAGGTACCGGGAGTGCCGCGGGCGCTGGTGGCGTCGGCGTGCTCGGGACACGGCTTCAAGTTCGGCCCGGCGATCGGCGAGGCACTGGCCGATCTCGTGTGCGGGACCGCCCGCCCGGACCTGGACTTCCTGTCCCCGGCCCGGCGGTTTCCCGGTGGTGCCCGGTGAGGGGCGCCACCGGGTGGCCCGAGCCTGTCTCAGCCGTGGAAGACGGTCTGGGATCGGCGCTCGTACCAGGCGGTCAGAAGCTCGCCGGAGCTGATGACGTGGTCGCGCATGACCTCGTCGGCGCGGTCCGCGTCCCGGGCGGTCAGCGCTTCGACGATGAGCTCGTGCTGCCGGATGTTCAGCTGCCGGTGGCGCTCGTCACCGGCGAGGGCGAGCGAGGAGACGTTGCGCGGGAAGCTCTCGTTGATCCGGTCGATCATCCGGCTCAGCCAAGGGTTGTCGGCCGCCTCGCAGACGACAGTGTGGAAGCAGTCGTTGGCCGCCGTGGTCGCGGGGCTGCCGGCGACCGCCTCCTCACCGGCGGCCCGCTCCGCGGCCTCGCGCAGGACGGCGTTGTGCCCCCGCAGTGCGGTGAGCTGACGCTCCGTGATACGCGAGGCGGCACGCCGGGCGGCCATCCCCTCCAGCTCGGCGCGCACCTCGTAGGCCTGGCGCACCTCCCAGGGCGTGGGCACCCGGACCACCGCGCCGCGGTGGGGCTGCACCTCGATCAGCCCGCCGCTCTGCAACTGGCGCAGCGCCTCGCGCACCGGTGTGCGGCTGACCCCGAACTCGGCGGCCAGCGCCGCCTGGCGCAGCGGTTTGCCGATCGCCAGCTCGCCGTTCATGATCCGCGCGCGGATGCGTGCCGCGATGTCGTCGACGAGGGGGCCCTCGTCAGTCTGGGGCGTCATCGGAGTCGGTCAAGCCCTTCTCGTGGTGGCTTTTGGATCCACTTCCATTGTATTCGAATCCAATAAGGGGCATGTGCATGAATCTGGATTTCACCAAGGCCATCGACGTGTCGGTCCCGATCCACCCCGGAATGCTGCACTGGGGCCGCCGCCCCGAGGTGGAGATCGTCGAGTCCCGCACCGCCGGCGACGCCTCCAATGTGAGCCGCTGGCGTATCGGTGCCCACACCGGCACGCACATCGACGCTCCCGCCCACTTCATCGACGGCGGAAAGACGGTCGACCGGCTCGACTTGTCCGCTCTCAACGGCGCCGCGCGGGTGCTGGACCTGACGCATGTCAAGGAGCAGATCACCGCCGCCGACCTCGACGCGGCCGGCCTCGGCTCCGAAGAGCGGGTGCTGCTGCGCACCAGCAACTCGGAGGGCGTACTGCGCAGCCCGTGGAAGGCCCGGCAGTGGGTCGGACTGGCCCCGGACGGCGCGGAACGCCTCATCGAAGCCGGGGTGCGCACCGCGGGCATCGACTACCTGAGCATCGAGGCCGTCGCCCACACCACCGACTGGCCCACCCACCAACTGCTGTGCGCCGCAGATGTGTTGATCCTGGAGGTGGTCGACCTGCTGCATACGCCGGCCGGGGTGTACGACATGCTCTCCCTCCCGGTGCCGTTGCAGGGCGCCGAGGCCGCCCCGTCGCGCACCGTGCTCCTGCCGCGGGACGAGGCGTGACCGCCGCGCCCCGGCTGATCCTGGCCGCGCCGCACCCGGCGGCGCTGGCGGCCGCCCGGCAGGCGGCGGAGCGGGGCGGCAACGCGGTGGACGCCGCACTGGCGGCGGCGGTCGCCCTCACCGTCGTCTACCCCCACCAATGCTCTCTCGGAGGCGACCTGGTCGCTCTCGTCCACTCCCCCGACGGCACGGTGCGCGCGGTGCTGTCGGCCGGCGCCGCCGCACACGACGTCGATGTCGACGCGCTGCGCGCCGCGGACCGGCGGATGCCCGCACAGGGGCCGCAGACCGTGACCGTACCCGGCGCGGTGGCCGGCTGGACCATGCTCGCCGAAGCCCATGGCACACAGGGGGCGCTGGCCGCCACCCTGCGGGACGCCGCCGCGCTGGCGGAGGAGGGTGCCACCGTATCGGCGGGGCTGGCGCGCGCCGTGCGCGAACAGTCCGCGCGGATCGCCGCGGATCCCGGGCTCAGCGCGCTGCTGACCGGTCCCGGCGGGGCGCCGCTCAATGAGGGCGCCCCACTCCCGCAGCCGCGGCTGGCCGCCGTGCTGCGTGCGCTGGCGGACGATCCGTCGTCCTTCTACCGGGGGGCGGTCGCCGAGGCACTGGCGGACGGGCTGCGCCGGGCCGGCAGCCCACTGACCGCGGGCGACCTCGCGGCCCACCGCGCGGAGAACGTCGAGGCGCTGACACTGGACGTGCTCGGCACTCGCTGGTGGGCCGCGCCGCCACCGAGTCAGGGCGCGAGCCTGCTGGCAGTACTGGAGGCCGCCGCGGCCGCGGCACTCCCCGAGCCACGGCGGACCGGCCTCCTGGCCGCCCGCTGCCAGGACGCCTCGGCGGCCCGTGACCGGCTGCTGGGCGATCCACGCGGCACGGAGGTGGACCTGGACGGACTGCTGCAGCCGGCGCCGCTCGCCGGTGCGCGGCCGCCGAAGCCGCCGTTCCGGCCCGCCGGCGACACGGTCGCGGTCACCGCCGTGGACTCCTCGGGGCTGGCGGTCTCGCTGATCCAGAGCGTCTACCAGACCTTCGGCTCCGGCATCTGCGAGCCGGACACCGGCATTGTGCTGCACAACCGCGGCTCGGCTTTCAGTCTGCTGCCCGGCCACCCGGCCCTCATCGGACCCGGGCTGCGGCCCCCGCACACCCTGTGCCCCGTGCTCGGCCGGTCCGCCGGCCTGCTGCTGACGGCCGGCTGCCAGGGCGGCCGGGCCCAGCCGCAGATCCTCGCCCAGACGGTGCCAGACCTGATGGACCCGGCCGCCGACCCGGCCGCCGTGCTGGACCGGCCGCGCTGGGTGGTCGGCGCCCGCGACATCGGCCACGCGACGCAGACCCTGCTGGCCGAGCCGGGGTCCGTCCCCGCCGCCACGCCCGGCTTCCCGTCGGACGTACCGGTCGTCGTCGCTCCCGGCCGCACCGACCTGGCCGGTCACACCCAGGCCGTGCGGCTGGCCGCCGACGGCCGGCTGGACGGCGCCTCCGATCCACGCGCCGACGGCGCCACCGTGCTCCACGGCCCGCCCGATGGCGCCACCGCCGCAGACCTCGCCTGCTCCCTGGAAGGAAACCCCCGATGAGCACCCTCGCCCCCGAGCCCGTACCGGCCGACGCACCGCATCCGCTGGACCCCCTCACCCCGGCCGAACTGGCCACCGCCGCCAAGGTCCTGCGGGGCGACGCCCGGGTCACCGAGGACGCGCGCTTCTGGGGCGTGACACTGGACGAGGACCACGCCCGCCGTGCCGCCCCCGGCGAGACCCGAAGGGCCCGCGCGGTCGTGATCTGCCCCTCCGCGCACCTCGCGTACGAGGTCGGCCTCGAACTCGGCGACACGCCGCGGAGCACCGCCTGGCGGGAGCTGGATGTGCGCAGTCCGGGCTGTTCCTCCGAGGAGGCGCGGCAGGCCGCGGCCGCCTGCCGGGCGGACCCGCGCTTCCAGCGGGCGCTGGCGCTGCGCGGCATCCACGACGTGTCGCTGGTGATGGTGGACCCGGAGTCGATCGGCGGCTTCGAACCGCCCGAGTACAAGGGCGCCCGGCTGACCTGGGGCAGCGTGTGGCATCGCATCTCCGAGGACGACAACGGCTACGCGCGCCCCGTGCAGGGCGTGGTGCCGATCATCGACATGGAGTCCATGGAGATCCTGCACATCGAGGACCACGGCGTGGTTCCGCTGTCACAGGAGTCCGGGGTGTTCTCCACCGGAGTGGTGCCGCCCCGGCCGGGCCTGCGGCCCCTGGAGGTGGTCCAGCCCGAAGGCCCCAGTTTCACCGTCACCGGTCAGCGGATCGACTGGCAGGGCTGGTCGGTGCGGGTCGGCTTCACCCACCGCGAGGGCCTGGTGCTGCACGACCTGACCTTCGACGCGGCCACGGGCGGCAAAGGCCCGCGGCAGGTGATCCGGCGCGCAGCCGTCAACGAGATGTACGTCCCCTACTTCGACACCGCCTCCACCCAGTACCGCAAGAACTTCTTCGACTGGGGCGAGTACGGCGCGGGCCCGCTCACCAACTCCCTGGCCCTGGGCTGCGACTGCCTGGGCGTCATCCACTACTTCGACGCCGCGGTGCTCGGCGGCGACGGCGTCCCCCGGGTCATTCCCAACGCCGTCTGCCTGCACGAGGAGGACGACGGCATCCTGTGGAAGCACCACGACGGCCGCACCGGCCGCACGGAGGTGCGCCGGTCCCGCCGTCTGATCATCTCCGCGTTCGCCACGGTGGCCAATTACGACTATGGCTTCTACTGGTCGCTGTACCAGGACGGCTCGGTGATGCTGGAGATCAAGATGACCGGCATCCTCTCCGCCACGGGCGTGGCGGAGGGCGAAGAGACCCCCTACGCCCGGCGGGTCGCCCCGAACGTCGCGGTCACCAACCACCAGCACTTCTTCAGCGTCCGCCTCGACATGGCCGTGGACGGCCCCCGCAACCGGCTGGTCGAGGTCACCGCCGAGCACGAGCCCGACCCGGAGCTCGACCCGTACGGCAACGCCGCCCGCACCGTGCTCCGCCCCATCCTCAGCGAGGCGGAGGGAGCCCGGCGCACCGATCCGTCGCGGGCGCTGCACTGGCGGGTGGAGAGCGCCGAGGCCCGCAACCGGATGGGCGAACCGACGGCGTACCGGGTGCACCTGGAGAACACCGCGGTCCTGCCGGTGCGGGAGGACAGTGTGTGCGCCCGCCGCGCTCCGTTCGTGGGCCGGCAGCTGTGGGCGACCGCCTACGACCCGGACCGACGGTTCGTCGCCGGTGAGTACCCCAACCAGGCCGAGCCGGGCGCGGACGGCGTGCACAAGTGGCAGGAGGAGGACCGCTCGCTGGACGGCACGGACCTGGTGCTGTGGGCCACCGTCGGCTCGCACCACTTCCCGCGCCCCGAGGAGTGGCCGGTGATGCCGGTGGCCAGGGCACGGCTGCGGCTGGAACCCGACGGGTTCTTCGACCGCAACCCGGCCCTCGACGTGCCCCCGCCCGTCTCCTGCCATGCGCCGCGGCCCGCGGCGGCCGGCCACGGGTCCGGGGCGCCGGACCACTGCTGCGAATGAGCCGGTCCCGGCCGCGGCCGCTCTGGCCGACAGCGGCGGGGCTGGTGGCGGTGGCCGCGACGCTCGCCGCGGCCACGACGGCGGGCGGCAGGCCGTACCGCTGCGCTGGGCGCACCCCGTCGACGGCTTCGACGCCCATCTGTGGGCGATGGCCCGGTTCGAGCTGCTCGCGGGGGTGGGGCCGGGTCTGCTGGCGTACGCCGTCCACGCGGCCGAGGGGGCCGGACGGTCCGCGCCTCCCCCGCGCCGGGCCCGCTCCCGCCTACCGGAAGCGATGTCGGGCGCCCTGGCATGGACGGTCACGACGTACGCGTGGCACCTGCCTCCGCTGCTGGTGCCGGCCGGTCCGGCCGCCCAAGTGGTCCGCGACCTGTGTTGGATCGTGTCCGGAGTGCTGCTGTGGCGTCCGGCGCTCGCACCCGGCGAGCCGCGCCGCGGCCCCCTCATGGCGGCCCATCTGGCGGCGGTGCCGCTGGGCCTGGCGATGCTGCTGACCGGTCACACCGGTGCGGGGCTGCTGATGCTGGCGGCGGACGCCGCGATGGCGGCATGCCTGCTGCGCGGGCCGCTCGGCCTCCGCACACTCCGAGCTGTTGCACGCCCGTCTCTCACACGGGCCCGAACAGGACAGAAAGGCGTCCGATGCGCGAGGAAGAAAACATACGGCTCACCCGAACCGGACCTGGCACCCCGGCCGGGGAATGGATGCGCCGCTACTGGCAGCCCATCGCCCTCAGCGAGGAGCTCGACGACCTACGGCCCCTGGTGGCTCCCAAGGTGATGGGCCAGGACCTGGTGCTGTTCCGCGACGACGGCGGCGAACTCGGCCTGGTCGACCGCGGCTGCCCGCACCGCGGTGCCGACCTGGCGCTCGGCCGCCTGGAGGACGGCGGACTGCGCTGCTGCTTCCACGGCTGGCTCTTCGGACGCGACGGCTCCTGCCTGGACACCCCCGCCGAGCCCGTGGGCAGCACGCTCGCGTCCCGGGTCAGGCTGGGCAGCTACCCGGTGCGTGAGCGGAGCGGCATCATCTGGGGCTACCTCGGCCCCGGCGAGCCGCCGGAGCTGCCCGCCCTCGACTGTTTCCGGGCGCCCGCCGACCACGCGTTCGCCTGGAAAGGCCTGCTGGAGTGCAACTGGCTCCAGGCCCTGGAAGTCGGCATCGACCCCGCCCACGCCTCCTACCTCCACCGCTTCTTCCAGGACGACGATCCCCAGGACAGCTACGGCAAGCAGTTCCGAGCCGCCTCTCAGGGCACCGAACTGCCGATGACGAAGATCCTGCGCGAGTACGGGCGGCCCGACATCGACGCCGTCCGTACCCCGTACGGCATCCGCATCACCGCCCTGCGCACCCTCGACGGCACCGACACCGAGAGCCGGCCGATGGACGGCAGCCGCACCCACGTCCGCATCACCCACCAGGTCTTCCCGCACGCCTTCCACATCCCGCTCGACGCGGAGACGGCGATCACCCAGTGGCACGTGCCCATCGACGACACATCCTGCTACTGGTACGCGCTGTTCACCAGCATCGGCGGCCCGGTGGACCGGCAGGAGATGCGCCGGCAGCGGGTCGGCGCGGTCACCCTGCCCGACTACCGGCCGCGCTTCGGCCGTTCGAACAACTACGGCTACGACCCGGCGGAACAGCTGACGAGCACGTACACCGGCCTCGGCACCGACATCAACGTGCACGACCAGTGGGCGGTGGAGGGCCAGGGAGCCGTCCAGGACCGCACTCGCGAACACCTGGGCCGTTCCGACAAGGCCATCGTGATGTACCGGCGGATGCTCGGCGAGGCCATATCCGCCGTCGAACGCGGCGACGACCCGCCCCTGGTGCTGTCCCCCGAGGAAGCCGCCCGGATCAAGGGCCCGGCCACCCTCGACGGCATCGGCCCCACCGAGGGCCGGCAGGAGTACTGGGCCGCCGTCACCGCCAAGCAACGCGTCGACAGCAGTTGGGCGCAGCCCCTGGAAACGGACGGCTGAGCGACGTGGGATTCATCGAACACCACGCCCTGTGGAGCGCCGAACAGACCGCCGCGGCGGGCGAGATACGCGAGCGCGCGGCGGCCGGTGGAATGGCGGTGGTGCGCCTGGTCTTCGCCGACCAGCACGGTCTGCTGCGCGGCAAGACCGTCACCGTGGCCGAACTGCCCAACGTGCTGCGCGACGGCACCGGCATCGCCTCGTCCCTGCTCGCCAAGGACACCTCCGGGCGGACCGTCTTCCCCCTGTTCACCAAGGAGACGCCGCTCGGGCTGCCCGAACTGCGCGGCGCCGCCGACATGGTCATGGTGCCCGACCCGTTGACCTTCCGGATGCTGCCCTGGTCGCCGGAAACGGGCTGGCTCCTGTGCGACCTGCGCTTCACCTCCGGAGCGCCGGTCCCGCTCTGCACCCGAGGGCTGCTGCGCTCGGTGCTGGCCCAGGCCGACGGGATGACGTACCGCACCGGCCTGGAGGTGGAGTTCCACCTCTTCCGGCTGGACGACCCCCGGCTGGGCCCCGGTGATCTGGGACAGCCCGGCGCCGCGCCCGAGGTAAGCATGCTCAACCACGGCTACCAGTACCTCAGCGAGCTGCGGTACGACGAGCTGGACCCCATGCTCGACCTCCTGCGCTCGCACCTCGAGGGCCTGGGACTGCCGCTGCGCAGCCTGGAGGTGGAGTTCGGCCCGAGCCAGTTGGAGCTGACCCTCCAGCCGGCCGACGGGCTGGGCACGGCCGACGCGATGGTGCTGCTGCGCGGCGCCGTCAAGCAGGTCGCCGCCCGCCACGGCCACCATGCCACCTTCATGTGCCGCCCCCATCTGCCCGGGGTGTTCTCCAGCGGCTGGCATCTGCACCAGAGCGTGTTGCGGGACGGCGTCGGTGTCTTCGCCCCCGAGGACGGGAGCCGCGCCGCGTCCGGCCCGCCGCTGTCGGCGTACGGCACCGCCTTCCTCGGCGGACTGCTGCGGCACGCGCGGGCTACGAGCGCGTTCTCCACGCCCACCCTCAACGGCTTCAAGCGCTTCCGCTCGCTGTCGCTGGCCCCCGACCGCGCGGTGTGGGGGTGCGACAACCGCGGGGCGATGGTGCGCGTGCTCGGTGACGGGCCGGCGTCGGTGCGGTTGGAGAACCGGATCGGAGAGCCCGCCGCCAACCCCTACCTCTACCTCGCCTCCCAACTCGCCGCCGGACTGGACGGTGTGGCGGGCGACATCCACCCCGGCCCCGCAGCCGACGAGCCGTACGCCACCCGGGCCGAACCGCTGCCCCGTTCACTGGGCGAGGCCCTCGACGCACTGGAGGCGGACCAGGCGCTCGCGAGCCGCCTCGGCAAGGACTTCGTGTCCTACTACACGAGCATCAAGCGCGCCGAGATCAGCCGCTTCGACCAGGAGGTCACCGACTGGGAGCAGCGGGAGTACTTCCGTGTCTTCTGACACCTTTCGCGCCGACGGAGTCCCCATGACCTCACCGACCACCGAACGTCTCCTGGTGAAACAGGCCCGCTGGGTCGCCCGCGACGTGGTGGAACTGCGGCTGATCCGGCCGGTCGGCGGCACCCTGCCGTCGTGGGAGCCCGGAGCACACGTGGAACTGGCCCTGCCCTCAGGACTGCGCCGGGCCTACTCGCTGTGCGGGGACGTCGCGGACACCGAGTCGTGGACGGTCGCGGTCCACCGGGTGCCCGACGGGCGCGGCGGGTCACGGGAGATCCACGACACCGCCCTGGTGGGCCGGGAGCTGGAGGTCCGGGGGCCGGTCAACCGGTTCCCGCTGGTGCCCGCGGAGGGCTATCTGTTGCTGGCCGGCGGCATCGGCATCACCCCGCTGCTGCCGATGGCACGCGAGCTCACCACACGCGGCCTGCCCTGGCGGCTGGTCCTTGGCGCCCGCGACCGGTCCCGTCTGGCGTACGCCGAGGAGTTGGTGGCGCTGGGCGGGGACCGGGTGCTGCTCGTACCGCAGGACGAGGCGGGTCTGCCGGACCTGGCCGCCGAACTCGCCGCCTCCCCGCCCACTCACGCCGTCTACGCGTGCGGCCCGCAACCGATGCTCGACGCGGTGACGGCCTTGTGCCGGGCCGCGGACCCGGTGCGGACGCCTCGTCTGGAACGCTTCGCCCCAGCCGACTCCGGGCTCCCGGAGCGATCCGGCTCGCAGAGCGGCGAGTTCGAGGTGGTGCTGCGCCGTTCGGGGGTGCGGACGATCGTGCCCGCCGACCGCTCCGTGCTGGACGTCGTCCGCGAGAAGCTGCCGGACGTGCCCTACTCCTGTGAAGAGGGCTACTGCGGCAGCTGCGAAACATCGGTCACGGCCGGGATCCCCGACCACCGTGACACGGTGATCGACCCGTCCGAACGTCCCACCGCCACCACGATGATGATCTGCGTGAGCCGGTCCGCCTCCCCTGTGCTGGAGCTCGACCTGTAGGGCGTACGGCCCTGGTGGTGATTTGCTGATGGTGTGCGTCGGCGGGTTTGGGTGCGGGATGATCGTGGTGCGGCCGGTTCCCTGGCCGCAGCCGTGGCCCTCCCACCCGGCGACCGGGAACGAGAAGGACCGGCCACCGGACCAGCCTGCCGAGAAACTCGGCAGCGGCAGGCAGAGCGCCCAGACGCCTCTCCACCATGGAGGTCACCGCCACTTCAAGACGCTGACGCTGAGACCGTGGCTGCGGGGACCGGGATGTCATCGACACACCCCGCCCAACGCCACACCACCGGCCCAGGACACCCCCGGACCGGTCACACCATACGAATCAGCGACCCGCGAAGTCCGGGTCCAGATCTCTCCCCGCCGGCGACCGACATCAGTCGGCCGAGTCGGCTTCGACCGTCAGCCAGAGTTCGAAGCAGTTGCCGCGGGCCAGTTGCATCACGCCGATCGCCGCACGGCCGCCCACCCCCGCCTCGTGTCCGAAGACCTCGGTGAACACGTCGGTGGCCCCGGAGGCGACCTGGTGGACCTCCTCGAACTCGGGCGTGCATACCACGAAGCACAGGGCGCGGACGACGGCCGTGACGCGATCCAGGGACCCCAGGGCGAGCCGGACGCCGCCCAAGGCGTTGACCGCAGCCATGCGGGCCGCCTCCCGGCCCTGTGCCAGGGACACGTCGGCCCCCAGCCGCCCCGGGTGCAGGAGGGTGCCCGCGCGGTCCTCAGGGGTGAATCCGCTGAGGAGGATCAGGCTCCCGCTGCGGTGGTACGCCTTGACCGTGCCGTACCGGCCGCCGTACGGCGGGTCGGCGTAGTCGGGGATGCGCAGACCGAGCCGTGCGGCGCGGGCCTCGGCGCCCTCGGCGGGGCGGCTCACGGACGGTCCAGCAGGCGGCGCGGAGTGTCAACCAGGATGCGGCGCAGCACCTCGGGACCGGCCAGCTTCTCCAGCGCGGGCGCGATACGGCGGAACAGGTGCTCGTAGCCGTAGCCGCCGTTGTGCAGCAGGTTGGACTGTGTCCACACGTCGCAGCCGATCACCAGCTGGTCCTGGTGGCCTTCGGAGAGCAGCCAGGCGGCCATGTCGAGACGCTCGTGGTCGGCGGGCGAACGCAGGTCGGGGCTGCCGTAGGAGAAGTCCGTGCCGAAGGTGTCGTACTCCAGGACGGCTCCGGTCTGGGCGGCGTCCTTGTGGTAGGCGCGGTCCAGCACCTCGTCCATGTGGCTGAGCACGATGCGGTCGGCGGACATGCCCTCGGACAGCAGGAGTTCGACCAGGGACAGGGCGTCCTGTCCTCGGAAGGAGAGGTGCACGTTGACCGCGCAGCCGGTCTCGGCTGCGGCCCGGCCCGCGGCGGCGACCACGCGCAACTCGCCCTCGGTCGGCGGGTGGTTGGTGCCCAGTTCTCCGATCAGGGCGGGCTTGATGCCGGTGCCGTCGATGCCGTCGCGCAGGTCGGTCATGAGCTTGACCGTGAGGGTGTCCACGTCGGCTGTGCGGACGTCGTCGGGGTGGGTGGCGTCGACGTACCAGCCGGTGCCGACGCAGATGGTGACGCCGCTGCGGCGCGAGATGTCCGGGAGTTCCGCCAGGCGGCGGCCCATGCCGCGCAGGGTCAGTTCCACGACGGCGGCGCCGCCCGCCTGCCGCAGCGCGGTCATCTCGGCAACGGCTACGCCGGGGTCGTGCAGGACCAGGTTGTGCGGGACGGACAGGGCGTTCCAGCGCAGTCGGGCCATGTCCTGCGGACGGATGGGCCCGGTCAGCGGGGGTTCGCCGGGTGGAGCGGGACGTGCCCACAGGCTCAGGTCGCTGAGCAGGTGTTCGTGCATGGAGGTCGGGCCGAGCGCGGCGGCGTCGACGGGGCCGAGAACGGTGTGGACGGGCATGGATGGCCTTCCGTGGGCGGGAACGGCGCGTCGGCGCCGGTTCAGTCGGACGGCCCGGGCCGGTCCAGCAGGCGGCGGGGCACGTCGACGAGCAGGGTGTCGAGCTGTTGTCGGGGAATGCCGCGGCCGCGCAGGGCAGGCACGATCCGGCGCAGGAGGTGGTCGTAGCCCATGCCGCCGTAGCGGCGCAGCTGAGTCTTGGTCCACACGGAGCAGCCGAGCACCATGCGGTCGGCGAACCCGTCGGCGAGGAACTCCTCGACGGCGTCAAGGCGTTCGGCATCGGTGGCGTCCTTGTAGCCGTCCCGGTAGTAGGCCTCGTTGCCGAAGCACCACTCCAACGTGACTCCGGCGGAGGCCAGTTCTCGCAGATAGGGCGGGTCGATGTACTCGTCGACGTTGCCGAGGACGACCCGCTCGGCCGGCAGTCCGGCGGCCGCCAGCACCTCCAGTACGTCGAAGCCCAGCCGGGCCCCGGGATCGAGCCGGACGCCGACGGCAGCGCCGCAGCGGGCGGCCGCCCGCCCGGCGGCGCGCAGCATGCGGCGCTCGGCGACTTCGACGGGTGCACCGGTGCCGATGATGCCGAGGAGGGCGGCCCGGTAGGCGACGCCGGGGATGCGGTCGGTGAGCGCCCGGTGGAAGTGCTCCTCGAGGGCCGGTTCGTCGAGCGCGCGCAGCCAGTCCGGGTGGGACCGGCCCAGATAGGCCCCGTAGCCGGCGACGACGTGCAGCCCCGACGCCCGTGAGAGGGCGGGGAGTTCGGCGTGCCGCGGGCCGAGTCCCCAGGTGGTCAGGTCGACCACACAGGACTGGCCCAGCGCGCGGGCGGGCTGCAGTTCCGCAACGGCGGTGTCGGGGTCGTCCAGGACGAGGTTGTCCTCCAGCGCGAGCAGGTTCCAGCGCAGGAATCCCAGGTTTTCCATGGTGACCCGGGGGTCGGTGGGCAACGGTTCGCGCGGCGGCCGGTGCAGGACGCGGCTGTCGCTCAGCAGGTGTTCGTGCATGGATGTCGGGCCGAGCGCGGCGGCGTCGACGGGGCCGAGAACTGTTTCGATCACGCCGAGTCCCCCGCGGCGGTTCCCCTGGCGGGTACGTCCTCGCTGTGCCGTGCGGTGTGGCGGTGAACCGGCGCGCCGGGCGTGCTCATGGGGCGGTTGACTTTCGGCTCATGGGGGCGGTTCCCCTTCCGGCTCATGGGGTGGCTCCCGTCCCGCCGCCCTCGCGTGCCGGCCGGGCCGGAACGTGAGGGCTACTGGGGCGGATGCGGTCGTGGGTCAGGCGGGGCGGCCCACCAGGTGGGCCCGGTCAGCGCGGGCCACTTCGGGGTTGGGCTCCGCGGATTCCAGCCACCGCAGGACCTCGGCCTGTTCGACGAGTGCGTCCCGCTGGAGGTAGCGGACGGCCCGCAGCGCGGCGTCGTGGGCCTCCTGGGTGGACCCGCCGACGCAGTCGGTGACCACGCGCACCCGATAGTCGTGCTGGTGGGCGTCGACGGCCGTGTAGTGCACGCACACGTCGGTGAGCCCGCCGATGAGGATCACGGTCTCGGCCCGGTATGCCTTGAGCACGATCTCCAGTTCGGTGCCGAAGAACGCCGAGTAGCGGCGCTTGCGGATCAGGAACTCGTCCGGGCGCGGTTCCAGGCCCTTCGACAGCTCGGTCTCCGGCCATCCTTCGATGCAGTGCGGTCCCTCGGCGCCATCGAGTTCACGGCCGATGTCCACCAGGTTCGGCTTGTGGACTTCCTGGATCCAGACGACGGGGATGCCCTGTTCGCGGGTGCGGCGGATCAGCTCGCGCACTCGCGGTGTCCGCTCGGCGCGTCCCGCCATGTGTGGGATCTCCGTGCGCGACGCGGACTGCTCGACATCACCGCCCTGGATGTCGACGACGATCAGGACGGCGTTGCCTGCTACGTTCATCTGCATCTTTCCTCTCTCCGTGCGGACACCGGCCGTTGCGGCCGTGTCCAGGTGTGTGTGGGTGGGTGTGGCGGCTAGACGAGCGCCAGTCGGCGGTCCGCCAGGACCTGGAGGACGTCGACGACGGCGTTCACCGCGACGTAGACCACGCCCAGCAGCAGCGCGACCCCGGTGATGCCCGGCAGGTCGGCGGCCGCGACCGAGCTGTCCAGGTAGGAGCCGACGCCCGGCCAGTCGAAGATCTTCTCGACGACGACCAGTCCGGCGAGCAGGGCGCCCGCCTGGATGCCGACCATCGACAGGGCTGGCCCGAGTGAGTTGCGGACCGCGTGCCGCAGCAGGACCGCCCGCTCCGTCAGGCCGGCCGCGCGGGCGGTCCGGGCGTGGTCGGCCTCCAGGTTGGCGGTGAGCCCGTCGGCCAGGACCCGTCCGATCGCCACGGCGGGGGCGATCGCCGCGCACAGCGCGGGCAGCACAAGATGCGTGGCCGCGTCGCCGAAGACGTCGAACCGCCCGGCCAGGAGGCTGTCCAGGAGCAGGAAGCCCGTGGGCCCGGTGGGGGCGTCGCGGAAGGACGTGCGTCCGCCGGACGGCAGCCAGCCGAGGTGGCCGTAGAAGACGAGCAGCGCCACCATGCCCAGCAGGAAGGTCGGTGCGGCGGCGCCGGCGAACAGCACGCCGCGCAGTACCGCGGAGCCGCGTCGGCGCATCGCGGTGAGGTAGGCGAACACGGTGCCGAGGAGCACGGCGACGAGCATGACGCAGCCGGCGAGTTCGAGGCTCGCGGGCAGGACGTCGGCAAGGTCGGAGGCGACCGGGGCGCGGGTACGCAGCGAGTTCTGCAGGTCGCCGTGCAGCAGCCCCGACAGGTAGTGCAGATAGCGGGGAACAAGGGGTTCGTCGAGTCCCAGGCGGGCGCGGGCGGCGTCGACCGTGGCCGGGGAGGCGTTGGCGCCGACGTACGCCTTGGCCGGGTCGACGCCGGACATTTCCTGGAGTGCGAACAGGGCCACGGTCAGGGCGAGCAGGACCCCGGCCGTCGCCGCGACGCGGCGCAGGACGAATTTCACTGTGTCAGTCCTCTCCGGGACGGGCGGGCGGGTTCACCGGCGCCGCAACATGTCGCGGACGGCGTCGCCGGCGTAGTTCGCGATGAGGGCGAGGAGCATGACGGCGACGCCCGGCACGATCGGCACCCACCATGCCGTCAGCAGGTACTGCATGCCCTGCGCGGCCATGGCACCCAACTCCGGTGCGGGGGCGGGCGAGCTGAGGCCCATGAAGGACAGCGCGGACAGGGCGACGACGAGTCCGCCGACGTCCAGGCTGGCGGCGATCACCACGGTCGAGCGGACGCCGGGCAGCAGATGACGGGTGACCCGGCGTCCCCAGGGCGCCCCGGCCAGCCGGGCCGCCTCCAGGTGCGGCCGGGCGGCCCAGGCACGGATCTCGCCGCGGACGAGCCGCGCGTACATCGGCCACCACACGACGGCGATGCCGATCAGCGCGCTGCGGTAGCTCGCGCCGAGGGAGGCGGCGACGGCCATCGCGATGACGAGTCCTGGCAGTGCCAGGAACAGGTCGGTGATCCGCATCAGCAGCCCGTCCACCCAGCCCGGCAGGGCGCCCGCGAGGACACCGACCAGTCCGCCGGCCAGGACGCCGGAGGCGATGACGATGACGGCGGCGAACAGGCTGGCGCGCATGCCGTACAGGGCGCGGGCGAACAGGTCGTAGCCGAGGGCGTCGGTGCCGAGCAGATGGCCGGCGCTGCCCGGCGGCAGGAGGGCGTCGCCGGATCGCAGGACGGGGCTGTGCGGGGCGAGGACCGGAGCGAGCAGGGCCAGCAGGACGAGCAGCGCGAGGGCCCCGAGCGCCACCCGGTCCGCGGTGGTGCTGCGGGTGCGGACGGCTTCGGCGTACGTCCGGCGCCGTTTGGCCGCCAGTGGGTTGAGCGTGGTCATCGGGCACCTCCTGTCGCGGCGGCCGCGCCGGGCGTGGGCCTGCGGTGACGGGAGCCGGGGACGGCGTCGAGGAGGGCGCCGGTGTACTCCTCGGCCGGGGTCGAACAGATCCGCTCGGTGGGTCCTTCCTCGACGATGCGGCCCGCGCGCATGACAGCGATCCGGTCGGCGACGATCCGGGCGGCAGCCAGGTCGTGGGTGACGAGGAGGATCGACATGCCCAACTCCCTTCGGAGCCGCCCGAGGAGGTCGAGCACGGTCGCGGCGAGGGACACGTCCAGGGCGGAGGTGGGCTCGTCGCACAGCAGAACTCGGGGCGGCACGATCACCGCCCGCGCGATCGCCGCCCGCTGGCGCTGGCCGCCGGACAGCTGGTCGCCGCGGGCGTCTGCGGTGGCGGCGGGCAGGCCGACGGTTTCCAGTACGTCCGCGACGGCCGCCCGGCGTTCGGCGCGCGTCAGCCGTCCGGCCGTCAGGGCCAGCCGTTCGTCGAGCATCTCGCCGATGGTGAGCCACGGAGTGAGGGAGGAACCGGCGTCCTGGAAGACCATCTGCGGAGTGCTGCCGCCCACGCCCACCTCGCCCGAGGTGGGTTTGTCCAGACCGGCCACGATCCGCAGCAGTGTCGACTTGCCGCAGCCGCTCTCGCCGACCAGCGCCACCGACTCGCCCTGGGCGACGTCGAGGTCCACGCCGCGCAGCGCGTGCAGTTCCCTGCGGGCCCACGGGGGTCCGGAGCGGAAGACCCGGGCCGCCTGGCGCAGTCGCACCGCGAGGTCGCCGCCGATGACCGGCTCGGGCCATCGGTCGGGCAGGTCGCGGTCGGCGGGCGGGGCGTGACCGCTCGTCAGTACCCCGGTCGCGTCCACGGCCCGGCCGCGGCCGCCGCCGGCCAGTTCGGTCGCGGTGCGCGGCCGGGGCGGCCGCACGTCCTCCTCCCGCACGTCCTCCTCCCGTGCGCCCTCCGCCTCGTCCCCCGTCGGGCGACCCAGGGTGAGCGGCCGGTCCCGTGGGGTGTCGAGGTCGATCCGCGAGGCCAACAACCGCCGGGTGTAGGGGTGTCGAGGGCGCTGGAAGATCTCGTCCGCGGTGCCCTGTTCGACGAGGCCGCCCCGGTACATCACCACGATCCGGTCGCTGATCCGGGCGGCGACACCCAGGTCGTGGGTGACGAACACAACGGCGCAGCCGATGTCGTCGCGCAGGGACAGCAGGAGGTCGAGGACCTGTGCCTGGACCGTGACGTCGAGCGCGGTGGTGGGCTCGTCGGCGACGATCAGGGAGGGTTTGCGGGCGACGGCCAGGGCGATCATCACGCGCTGCCGCAGGCCGCCGGAGAGCTGGTGCGGGAAGGCCTTGAGCCGGGACTCGGGGTCGGGCACGCCGACGTCCGCCAGCAGCCGCAGCCGTTCGGCCCGGTCGGGTGCCACCTCGGCGAGCTGGGCGCCGATGGTCATGGTCGGGTCGAGCGAGGTCATCGGGTCCTGGAAAACGGCCCCGACATGCCGACGGCGCACCCGGCGGCGGGCCTCGTCCCCGGCGGCGACCATGTCGGTGCCGGCCAGCAGGACCGAGCCACCCACCTGCGGCCGGGAGCGGTGGGGTAGCAGCCCCATCACGGCGAGGCCCAGCACGCTCTTGCCCGAGCCGGACTCTCCCACCATGGCGACGATTTCACCCGGGTGCACGTCGAGGCTGACGCCGCGTACGGCGTGGACGGTGCCGTTGTCGCGGGTGAGACGCACGTCGAGGTCGCGCACCGACAGGGTGGGTTGCTCGTCCAGTGTCGTCGCGTCGTCCGTTCCCGTCAGGTCCGAGGTCGTGTCGGGCGCCATGTCAGGAGCGGCCGAGAGCGGCGAAGTGCAGGACGTTGTACTCAAGCAGGTTCTGGGCCTTCCGGGTGCCGCTGATGCCCGGGGTGGTGAGCAGGGTGGTGTTCAGCGAGCCGATGGAAAACCAGTTGCGCGAGTCGATGACCGAGCGGGCGACGGGTCCGTACGCGGACCGGTCGGTGGTGGTCAGGGCCTTGTCGAGGCCGGCATCGAGGCCGTTGACCTCGGCTCCGAAGAGGTCCAGGCCGCCCTTCGTGGTGTAGATGATGCGGCCCCAGGAGTCGGGGTGGCCTGCGTCCGGGAAGACGGAGAAGACGGCCAAGTCGGGGGCGGCGGAGAGATCGTCGGTCAGCTTGTAGATGGTGCCCGCGGCGTAGGCGACGGCCTCCGCCTTGAGTCCGGAGCTGTTCATCCGGGAGGCGAGTTCCTCGGCGACCGCCTTGCCGTCGGCGCTGCTGCCGGCGTAACCGATGCGGACGGTGCGGCCCTTGGCGGGGGCGGACGCGGCGATGTCGGCGAGTGCGTCCTTGTCCAAGGTGATGCCTTGGCCGTCGAGGCCGGAATCCAGCATGCCCTGGGGGAACAGCCGGCTCGTGGGTTCCTCCAGGCTGCCCATGGCGGCGGACAGGATGCCCTTGGTGTCGATGCCCGTGAAGAGCCGTTTGCGCTGCCCGGCCGAGGTGAAGGCCTTCGACTTCGGGTTGACGTAGATCATCTGGGTGGTGAGGTTGGGAAAGGTGCTGGTCGTGACGGTCTTGCTCTGCGCGTAGGACTCGAAGGCCGACTTGTTGAGGTTGCCGAGGATGGCGTCGATCTCGCCGCGTTCCAGCTCCAGTTGGGTCGCGGAGGCGTTCTGTGAGATCTCCAGCTCGACGGTGCCGAACCCCGGCTTGGCGCCCCAGTAGTCGTCATAGGCGGTGAGTTCGTAGCGGCTGCCGGTCTTGGCGGAGGCCAGTTCGTACGGTCCGGTGCCGGCGTCGTGGCTGGTGAGCCAGGTCTGGGCGTGGTCCTTGCCGGCGTGCTTCTCGAGGACGCTGGGGCTGATGAGCTTCAGGCCGAACGGCGAGGCGAGGTAGTCCAGGAACGCCGAGTTGGGCGTGGACAGGGTGAGGACGGCCGTGCGGTCGTCGGGCGCGGCGACCTTGGTGACGCCGGCTGTCATGTAGGCGGGACCGCCGTCGACTTGGGCACGGCGCTCGATCGCGTCCGCCACCGCCCTGGAGGTGAGCGGGGTGCCGTCGTGGAAGGTGACGCCGTCGCGGAGGGTGAAGGTATAGGTGAGGCCGTCCTTCGAGACCTTCCAGGCAGAGGCGAGCGCGGGGACGATCTTGGCCGTGCCGGTGCCGTCCTCGTACTTGACCAGGCCCTCGTAGGTGTTCTGGATGATGTTCAGGCCGGGGCCGTCGTAGTTGATGTCGGGGTCAGGGGGTGTCGTGTAGGTCTGCACGACGGCCGCGGTGAACACGTCCTCGTCCCCGGCGGCCCCGGCCTGGCCGGCCGAACATCCGGTGAGCGCGAGGACGGTGGCCACGGCGGCGGCGAGGCCGACCCGCAGCCCGCGTCGCGCGGGGGCACGGTCCCCGTTCGTGGCCGTGGCCGGGAAGGCGGTTCTGGCGCTGGATCGCATCAGGACCCTCTCGTGGAAGAGGCCCCGGCGGGTGGGCCGCGCGGAGGACTCGGGGATTCCTGTCAGTGACCGAAAACTAGGCGCAAGAGCGTCGGCAAGGGTTTCCCAGGCGTTGCCGAGCATTGCCGGACGGTAAATTCTGTCAGCGATAGGAAACCCCTCGGCCTGTTGGTACGGTGACTCCGCCCGGACCGGAAGTGCTTTGCCCCGGCGGGCGTTCGGGACCGACATCCGTCCCGGGCCGCCCGCATCGACCACGGAGGAGGACGCACGTGCGGCAGGACGAGTACGCCCCCGCCCCCACGCTGCTGCTGAGGAACGTCACCGTCGTCGACGGCTCAGCGGAAAGTCCCGCACCCGGCCGGGACGTTCTGGTGGAGGGCGACCGGATCCGCGCGGTCGCGCCCACCGGCACCCTGGACGTGCCCGCGGTGGTCTCCCCCGCACGGCTGCGGATCCTGGAGGCCGCCGGACGCACGCTCCTGCCCGGCTTCTTCGACTGCCACGTGCACGTGAGCACCAGTCCGGAGGCGGCCCGCTTCGACACCGTGCTCGCGCCGGAGAGTCTGCTGACGCTGCGTTCCGTGCCCGCCCTGTCTGCGACGCTCGACGCCGGCATCACCTCGGCGCGGGATCTCGCCGGTGCCGACTCCGGATTCCGGGACGCCCTCGACGCCGGCTATGTGCGCGGCCCGGCGCTGCAGATCGCCCTGCGGATCCTCAGCATCACCGGCGGCCATGGGGACTGGCGGACCGTCACCGGCACGCCGCTCGACTCCGGCCCGGGTGCGGGCGCGGTCGCCGACTCCCCGGACGAGTTCGTCCGGGCCACGCGCGAGGTCGTGCGCCAGGGTGCCGACTGGGTCAAGGTCGCGGCGACCGGGGGCATGACCGGCCCGCGCCGCGCACCGGAGTCCGGCGGGCTGACGGAGGCCGAACTGCGCGCGGTTGTCACCGAGGCGGAACGCCACGGCGTGGTGGGCGTGGCGGCCCACGCCCAGGGTGCCGCCGGCATCACGGCCGCGGTACGGGCCGGCGTACGCAGCATCGAGCACGGCTATCTGGTCGACGACGCCACCCTGGACGAGATGGGAGAGCGGGGCACGTACCTCGTCCCCACCCTGTCCGCACTGACCCGTCCCGTACGCCAGGACGGGCCTCCACGCCTGGTGGAGCAACGCCGACGGCTGCGCGAGACGGCACTCGAACGCCTGTCGGTCGCGCTCACCAGCGGCGTGCCCGTCGTGCTGGGAACTGATGCCGGCATCGCGCCGCACAGCGGGAACCTGCGCGAACTCGCGCTGCTGGTACGCCTGGGCCTCTCCCCCGCCACCGCGATCGCCGCGGGCACCTGCGTCGCGGCCCGGATGTGCCGGCTCGACGACGAGGTGGGCACCGTGCGTGCCGGGCTGCGGGCCGACCTGGTGCTGACCGACGTGGATCCGCTGACCGACATCGCGGCGCTCGGCGAGCTCGACGCGATCCGGACCGTGATCCAGGGGGGCCGCGTGGTCAAGGACGTGGCGAGTGACCTCGGTGCCGGACAGGAGCGAGCCGCGTGACGCACGACGCCGACGAGACGGGAGCCGCCCCGGCAACACAGCCGTCCACCCCCGCACCGCAGCGATCCGCCGCCGGAAAGCCGGGCCGTCCGCGCTCCGCGCCCAAGCAGCGCAACGGGCTCAGCACCCGGGAGGAAATCCTCCAGGCGGCGTCACGGCTGTTCGGCGAGCAGGGGTACGGCAAGACCACGACCCGTCAGATCGCCGAAGCCGTGGGCATCAAACAGTCGACGATGTACTACCACTTCGCCGACAAGCGAGCGATCCTCACCTCACTGCTCTCCAGCACCGTCACTCCGGCGCTGGAGTTCGCAAACTGGCTGGCGGCACAGGACCTCGACCCCGTCGTGCGGGTCTGCGCCCTGGTCGCCTTCGACCTCGAGACCCTGCTGCGCGACCGGCTGAACCTCCATGTCGTCTACCACCTGCCGGAGCTGGAGGACGACGACTTCGTACCGACCCGCTCCGCACAGACCGTCCTGCGGGACACGTACCGGGAGTTCGGCCGCGCCGCCCTCGCCACGCTGCATCCACCCGAGCGGGCCGCCGACCTCGCCCGCGATGTGGACCTCGTCTTCGCCCTGGTGGAGGCCTCGGTGTCACAGCGTCAGTGGGGTGGAGAGGGGGACCGCGCACGCTACGCGGAGTCGGCGGTACGGGGATCACTCCGGCTGCTCGGCGTCGACGGCTCCACCGTCCCCGACATCATCACCCGCGCCGAAGCCGCGCTGGCCCGCTACCGCTCCACAGGGCGCACACCGCACCTCGGGAGCAAGGGCGCGGCTCCGGGTCCGGATTCGGGTCCCGCTACCAGATCACGCCCCCGGTGATCGAGAAGCCTTGACAAACCTCATGGGGAAACCACTTGGGGAGGTTGACCCAAGGCCGGGTGGTTAAAGGGCTTGCCGATCAATAACTCGCCGTCTTGATCTCCGGTTTGGGGATGCCGTGGTGTGCGGTGAGGTCGGTGAGATCGTCGAGGGTGGCCAGTTGCGTCTCGGCGGGTTCGACCGGCAGATGGCGTTCGCCGACGTGGGGCAGGGTGGTCTTCCGTCCTTGGCTATCGCACAGACGTACGCGCTGCCTCGGTGGGGACGAGTCCGTCTCCACGACGATGTCCTGGATGTCGGGCCAGGCCCACTTCCGCACCCCGGGTGACCTACTTGGCGGCCCAGCAGCCCAAGTTGTTCCGGTTCCCCTCCGCCGCCCGGCGCGGCGCGTCCGGCGATCCCAGCAGACCGTACGGCAGATACCCGGACCGGACACCGAGTTCCCACCCATGGACCTGGACGGCGAGGCAGGCCAGGGCGAGGGTGCCGAGGGGGAGGAGGGACCGGGGCGCGGGATCACCGGCATCGGCCTCGACGCTCTCCCGGTACGCGACCAGCCGGGCGACGAGGGCGTCCTCGAAGGCGTGCTGGTCGTCGTCGAGGAGTACGCGGAGCAGCCGCTGGTCCGCGCTCAGCGCGTCGCCGACCTCGTCGAGCCGCCGGGCGGCCTCCACGCGCTCCTCGGCGTCCGGCTTGCGCAGCGGAACCGTAGGCCAGTCGCGGGGCAGATGCCCGGCCGCCTCGGTGAGATAGAGGCACAGGGCGTCCATGGCGGCGAGGTCGGCGGGGTCGGAGACGGAGGTGTACCGGTTGTAGGGCACGCCGTCACGGATGGCGGGCGCGTAGTCGCCGCGCAGCAGCAGCCCGGTGACCCGCTCCCAGTCCCACACATGCCCGCTGACGACACACATCTCGAACATGTCGAGCCAGGTCCGCGCGGTGGGCGCCTCCTTGACGACGTCCCGGAAGGTGATGGGCCCGTCCCCGAACTCGTCGTCGTCCGGGTCCGTGCTGATCCGCTCCCCGACGAGGGGGAACCGGAGTTCTTGGTCCCCGCTCGGGAAGCACATGATGCTCAGCACTCCGTGCACACACTCCGCGGCGGTGACGGCGACCGTGCCGGCCGCAGCGTCGAGCCCCGGCTCCGTCACCGTTCGCGCGGCGACATGGTCGAGCAGTTCGTCCGCCATGGCCCGGATCAGCGTCGGCGAGATGCTGCCGTACCGCAGCGAGTGCCACCGCGTGTAGGCCCGCCCGTCGATGTCGTCGAGCGCCTCGGCCAACCGCTGCTCGCCGACCTGATGGCATGCCACATTGCGCACGTACCCCGTCCCTTCATGAACTCCACGACTGGACGAAGCACGTTATCAACGGGCACTGACAGCACTAGTGACCTGAATCGGAGATTGTGCCGCTCGAAAAGTCATCGCTGCATGTCATGCTGCATATCTGTACTCGTTGATGAGGCCGCCGAGGGTCGGGGTGCGCAGGACTTTGCCGGT